>DEIL01000263.1:25166-43585 GCA_002352445.1 Desulfobulbaceae bacterium UBA2775 | reverse complement strand
CGGGGAGCAACATGACTTTCATATTAACACCCATGGAATGAATTTCACAACAATGACACCACACCGCTGTTATGAAAGTTATGTAACAGGGAATCGGAAGAGGTGTTGCCAAACGTCTTCGCAGGCAGTGGATCGGAGTTTCGCATGCTTGCTTACCTGGTGTGGCAACACCTTTCTGACTCCCGATCCATATCTTCGTAACAGCGATGTGATGTCATCACCGTGAATACACGTATGTTTTTAACGAAGAAGGTCGTTGTAGACTTCTGTGAGCTCGACAAAGTGATGATGGTCTCCTCCCTTGTCCGGGTGAAGCTGCATCGCCTTTTTTCGGTAGAGTCTGTTCAGTTGTTCCGGCGACATCGACTTAAGTTCATTGTATGGTGTCTCAAATATCTCGCTTGCTCTTTCCGGTTTTATCGTGGATCGAATCTCAGGCGAGCGAAACGAGCGATGATTGTCTCTGAATTGCCGGGCGGAATCATGCAGAAATGATTTAGGGGTAGATGAGAAATCAAAAAACATGATGAGATATCGCTGTAGGTGAGAGTGCAGGTATTCTCCTGACCTGTCCCCTCTCCAGAACTGTTTGTCACTGTTAAGACGGCATATTTCAGAGATGAAATGATCGGCGACCTCCTCAACAGCAAGTGCTTCTGGAAAAAAAGGGGCAAAAGAGTGGCTGAAGTGGATCTGCAGGTTGAAGATTGCATAAATATACTGCAGATATTCTCCCGGATTCAGTACTTTCTCCTCCTCGCGAAAATAGTATTCCCGTTCGTCCCTGCTCTGGTAGAGCAGAACCTTGCAGCATTTCTCATGGAGATTGCTCAAACGGCTCTGATCAATGGCTCCATAGCGGAGATAGTAGAGCCGTTTTCTGTCGAAAATATGTACCTGATCTCTGATAGCATCTTTTTCATGACTTGTCAGAGGGGTTCGTTTAGCAGTATCCGGTCTATGGTAGAGAGCAATTTTACTCTGGACTTCATGGGGTAGGAAACGAAAGAGGAGCTGCTCCAGAAGGTCATCTTCATCTTCTCCTGTATGGGATGATACTGCAGCCAGCAGGTCACTGTGAAAAAGGACTATATGGCTGTCGAACTCCTCCATATAGTCCCCGGGATTTTCCCCCAGGTTAAAAACAGTTTTATATTTATAGGTATTGTATTTGTCCACAGGGCAGGATTGACGGACTTCGTATACTGTTTTTTGTCCGTACTGGAGGGTTGCAAGATACATTGTCGTCATTATCGATGTTTTTTGACCGGTTGCTAAAAACTGTGATTATTGACTTTCCCATTCAAGTTGAGGATAATGGGCAGAATATTCATGAATTTGTCCAAGATGGGGAATCTGCTATGATAGCGACGAACTGCTCCATTTATACATTCCACTCTGCAAACCTTCAGCTATGAAATATCTGCCATCTCAGCTGCTCTTTTTCTTTCGGAATAAGTCAACCAAGCGAAATATGGTTTTGCTGGCCAAGTTTCTTGCTTTTATTATAGCCATTATTTTTTTGTACAGCGTGTTTTTTCATGTGATCATGCTTCATGAGGGAAGAGATTTCACTTGGATAACCGGTTTTTACTGGACTCTGACCGTCATGTCTACCCTTGGTTTTGGAGATATTACCTTTTCAACGGATCTTGGTCTGCTTTTTACTCTTCTGGTGTTGATTTCAGGGGTAGTTTTACTGCTCATTATGCTGCCTTTTTCTTTTATTCAATTCTTTTATGCCCCCTGGCTTGAGGCGCAGTCCGACAGCCTTACTCCACGAGAATTACCGGAAGAAACGAAGGATCATGTTATTATAACCAATCTTGATCCGATAACTAAAAAATTGATCAGCAAGCTGGAAAGACGACAGCTGGAATATGTCCTTCTGGTCAATGATTCACAGCAGGCTATTGAGATGCATGACAATGGTTATAGAGTGGCGGTGGGGGAGCCTGATGACCCTGATACGTATCTCCGCCTGCGTGTGGAAAATGCTGCTCTTGTTGTCGCCACAAATGATGACCTGACCAACACTTCTATTTCTTTTACCGTGAGAGGAATCACCGCCAAGGTTCCAATTATTACCAATGCTGATAATGATCATTCTCTTGATATTCTTCAGTACCATGAAAATACCCGGGTTTTTCAATTTATGAAAATGTTGGGAAACCTGCTGGGAGAGCGAATATGGGGACTTGGCCGACCGATAAATATTATTTCAAGTTTCGATAAACTGCATATAGCAGAAATTTCGGTTATACAGACGTCCCTTGGGGGCAAGTTTCTTGTTGACAGCAGGGTGAGAGAGAAGACAGGAGTCACTGTTGTCGGTTTTTGGGAAAAAGGACAATTTGAAATTCCCGGACCACAGACACGGATAAGTTCGGCAACCGTGCTGCTTTTGGCGGGAACCATGGAACAGCTGGACAGGTTTGAAAAATTTTTTGCCGTTTCTGAAATTTCATATTCCCCGGATGCTCTGGTACTGATTCTGGGAGGAGGAAGGGTCGGTCTTGCCGCTGCGGAAACCTTAGACCGGCACGGCATGGCCTATAAAATCATTGAGAAGAGACCCGTTCTTGCTGTCGGCAAAGGTGATGCTTTTATTCAGGGAGATGCTGCAGACCTGGAGGTATTGGAAAGAGCTGGCATCAAAAAAGCGAGAACAGTTATCATTACCACCCATAACGATGCGATGAACATCTATCTGACCTTTTACTGCCGCCAGCTTCGACCTCAGGTTCAGATTATCACCCGGGCGACCAACGAACGCAGCGTATCGAAACTGCATATGGCCGGAGCGGATCTGGTATTGTCATATGCGTCAATGGGGGCAAACAATATTATCAACCTGCTCAATCCTGAAGAGATCACGATGTTTACTGAAGGGTTGAATATCTTCAGTTTGTCTGTGCCGAAGACTCTGGCGGGAAAAACCCTCGCTCATAGCAACATCAGGGAATCCACCGGCTGCAGTGTGATCGCCCTGAAGACGACAGAGAAATTGGTGGTTGGTCCTGATCCGGCACTACCGCTGAACGGCCTGGATGAACTTATTCTCATCGGCAGTACTGAATCTGAACAGCAGTTTCTTGAGTTGTTTTAAATAAAATGCCTATTCTCGGACAACCTCCTGGTCGAATAGGTATAGCAAGCGAGAAAAAAGGAAATAGTGTTAGATCGCTGGACTCTGCCACTGGTGAAAAAGCCGCTTCATATGGGGGCGTGTTTTTTACACCGAAATGGGATTAAAGCGGACCAGGTAACTTTCTCCGGTTTTTTCATCGGCATCCTCTGTCTGCCCGCTCTTATCATGCACTGGTATTGGTTTGCTTCTGTATGTATACTGCTGAACAGATTGGCTGACGGTCTTGACGGGGAGCTTGCACGACTGGTTGGGTCCACCGATGCTGGTGGTTTCCTTGATATTGTTCTGGACTTTATTTTTTATTCCTCTGTTATCTTTGGCTTTGCCCTGGCAGATCCGGAACATAACAGTCTTGCTGCTGCAGCTCTGCTTTTCTCGTTTGTGGGCACAGGGGCCAGTTTTCTCAGCTTTGCAATTATGGCTGAACGGCGAGGTATTGAAAGAATCGTCTACCCGAGCAAGGGTTTTTTCTATCTGGGAGGGCTTGCTGAAGGAACAGAAACGTTTCTTGTTCTCATCTTTTTCTGTTTGTTTCCTCTCGCTTTTTCATGGATTGCCTACTGCTTTGCCTCAGTCTGTTGGTTGACTGTCCTGACCAGAGTGGTTGGAGGATATTTTATTTTGAGACAAAAAAGTGATGGATCATGACCGAAGAAAATAAAAGTATATTTGATCATTCGATGACCATTACTGGTGAGGTCAAATGTTCCGGAAGAGTGATCATTAAAGGAAAAATTGACGGAATCCTTTGTGGCAGCACTTTGATTGTAAAAGAGAGTGGATGGGTTAAGGGGGAAATTACAGCAGATAAAGTCGAATGTTTCGGGCATATTAAAGGTAACGTCATCTCAGACCTATTTGTCATGAGAAGGAGTGGCTATCACTCTGGTACTGTGGAGACCAGAGAGCTTGAAGTTGATCCAGGGACAACGGTTGAGTGTGTTTTACAGAGCGGTGTTGTTGATATTTTAGCGGAAAAGAACAGTGTGGAGGATAAAAATAAGGCAGATTTATCTCAATTTGACCTGGAGAAGATACGTTTAGTCTTTGTTGAAAGAGGGAAATGTTGTGCCATGGATGTACCCTGGTCTCAGCGAAAAGAACTGCTTGATCAGGCACTGAATCTGCTGCAGAAGGGGAAACGACTTATTAAGGTAACAGGCAATCGAGGTTGTGGAAAAACAACCTTTCTTTTGAAATTGGCCGAGAAATTACCAGTCAGTACAAAACTGTTTGTTATCAGTGAGCCTGTCGGTTCAGTAAAAGATCTTCTGGCAATTGTTGCGGCCGGTATGGGGACTCTACCGGAGGAGGGAGAGTCGCAAAATGAACTGGCTCACCGGATCAAAACTGCAGCAGGTAATCCGGGAGGGGAGTATAAAAAGATAGTACTGGCCATAGATGATGCACATACAATGTATCCTGCGACAATAGAGGGAGTTATTCGTTGTTTGACCAGTGTTCATGGAGAAGATGAGGCGTCGCTGCAAATCATACTTGTGGGAACAGAGGAGATTGAAGGCAAGCTGGCAGATACTACCAGAGATTATTTTGAAGATGAGACCAATTGTTTTTTAGCACTTGAAGCACTGACCATTGAAGACACTGCCGATTATCTTCGGTTTTGTCTTCATATTGCGTCAAAAATTGATGGTGCTGTCTGCATGTCTCTTTTTCCTTATGAAACTATAAAAAAACTTCATACCCGAAGCAGAGGGAATATGGCTGAGATCAACCAACTTGTGGGAAAGGCTCTGCTGCTGGCAGCCAAGGTTGGGGCGACCACAGTTTTGCCTCGGTTTTTATAAGAACTGGAGATGGCGAGGTCTTGCAACTTTATGCCAGGTTTGCTTTGAATTTTGGGCAAGCGGAGCCTGGAAAAACGATGCATGGGGAAGCCGGGGTTAGTTTTGCAGTTCCCATTGTCCTTCATAGGTACGGCAGGCTGTGGTATAAGTTTTTTCGGTTTTTCCGTCAATGGTGGCAAGAATTTCCGCCTGTCTACAATCTCTCTGCTGTGTGTTTTTGTAGGCGGGTTGCGGGGTTACCTGGTAGGTATTGTTGCTGTCCGGATTACGCCAGCTGCTGGATTGACCTGATACTCCGCGTTCATAAACGTGGTTTAACTGCTCTTTGTCATATTTATCCATCTCATTTCCAACAATATAGCCCAGCAGGCCTCCTAGTGCCGCGCCGATAAGTGTTGCTTCACTGTTATGTCCAATAGCCTGGCCGATCAGTGCGCCACTTGCTGCGCCGACTCCAGCCCCGGTCTGGCCCTTGTTTATTTGACCGCAGCTACTGAGTGAAATTGCAATTATAAGAAGGGAGGGGATTATAAAATTTCTCATACCTGAATCTCCAATGAGTTGAGTGTATATCAGTGAATTATCTCGTCTAATCAGTGCCTTCCTCCTGAACTTCTGTTATAAAAAACAAGAGATAAGCGTAGTCTTTATTGGTAGTCACAGTGCGTCCGTATGGCAAGTTTGCAAAGAAAATTTTTTCTAGTCTATGGAGTTGTTTTTTCTTCCCTATTAAAAGAATCCGAATTGGAGGGAAGGTTAAGGGATGAGAAAAAATCGGGAAGTTCAGGTTTTTTCGCCTTATCTGCGTCAAAACGATCGATGATTATCTTAGCCTCGGAAAAAGAATCTGTATAAAACCCGTCCATAGCTACATTTTGAAGATAAAAAGTGAGCAGTGAGAAAAATGTATCGGCAAAGTGCGGAAGATTTTCTGACTGATTATCGAGGGAAGTGACAAAAACCGCCAACCCATATTTATGGCCGGCAGCAATATAATCGGTCAACAGGAGATTACCATCATCGTCGGTGATCTTATTACTGGGCAATCCTATGGCAGCAGCATAGCTTGAGACCATTTTCAAGCCGCTATTGGTATAGAGCCAGTCATAGCTGTATGGAGAAAAGTTCCCGAGTATTTTTTGTTTTGTCTCTCTACCGTCATTGTTGTCGAGGAGCTGAATCAGCGGTAGATCCATCTGCCTTTCCGGCAAAAGTTGCCGGTGTACCCGTTGCAGTTCTTCGGGATCAAAACACTGGATATAGAGTTTGCTGCCGCTGTCCACATAGCCATATTCTGCCAGGGAATCAAGGCTTGCTGAACTGATATCCTTATCGGCATCAGAGTAGAACCAGGGATATTTAATCTCCAGGATAATACCTATCTCTTTATTCAGGACCGATTCAAGTCTGCGAATCAAACTGAGTGTTTCCCTTAATGTGGGGATTGCAAGAGAGAGTGCGATGTCATTTTCTGCAGGAACATTTTTCAACCGTATCTGTCGTATCTCCTGCAGGGAGAAATCGATAACATAGTAACTGCCGTCTTCACGACTGCGGTCAGGAAACAGTTCTGCAACATCTGAGATACGGTCAAGGGTGAGGTTGCCAAAGATAACAGGCTGGTTGTCGGAAGTCATCATTACATTGAGTTCAATATAATCAATGTCTCCAGCAGCTGCCAAAGCGACAGCCGGTAATGTATCTTCGATCAGTTTTTTTCCTGCACCATTATCAGCTATGATGATCTTTGTTTCAGCTCTACTGAAAGTGGCCGGCCAACAGAAAAGAAGAAATGAAAAGGCGATAAGAAGATATATTATCGATTGTCGGCTTAAATTTTGTTTATGCATAGCAAGGTCAGTTGAGAGGATTATGATCTATTTATATGAAAGTCCTGTAAATAAGGAGATCTGGAGGAGAGATAAGAATACAATGGTTGTGGAAGTTTTTCAAGTTCACTCAGGCAACTTCCCGGCAGTTCACATCAACTCCTCAAAACTGAGTATTGAAGGAAAGTTGAGGGAGAAGGATGGCGGAAGTTTTGAACTCGGTTTTGCGATATGAATTAGATGACAAAGCCCGTGACTGCTGGCGGATTGAAGAACTTTTTCGGTGTCATCGACGAAAAGAGTTTTGTCTCTGATAAAGGGCAGCGTCTCTTTCAGCCTGCTCCAGAACTCAGGTTGTTCTTTGGCAGCACCCACTTCTTTGGAGCTGAATATTGCTGTGAAGTGTTTTGCAATATCAACCCTTTCAAATTTAACCTCAAGGGTTTTCGGGTGAGCGTTGGTCACCAGATAGATCTTCTTCTCTTTTTCTTTTAAATACTCGAGGAATTCAGTGACCTGGGGACGAACAGCAATCAAGTGACCAATTTCCCTTTTCAGCAGTGGAATATTCAAGTCGAGTTCGTTTGACCAGTAATCAAGATCGGTCCACTCCAGAGTGTCCTCCACCTTTTTATATGTGTGAAGTAATGCTGCTTTTGCTGCACTCATCTTTATACGGTTTTTTTTTGCAAAGACCTTCGGCACGAATGTTTCCCAGAAAAAATCGTCATAGTATTTATCGAGCAGTGTGCCGTCCAGATCCAGGAGAACTGTGTCTATTTCGTGCCAGGAAAAAGAGGAGGGATTCTGCCGGACGGGTTTAGTTGCCTGCATGGGCCAGTGTATTGAGGTTGTTGAGAGTTGTACTGATAGTATCAAAGATCTGCCCGGTTGATGTCATTTCACCGTTTATGATCAGCCTCCCCCCGGGGGTGATTCTGGGCGCAATTCCCTTTCTCTTACTGGAGTGACGCTGCAGGTAGGCCATAAGCATCTCGGGACTGAGGGGGGTATCATCAGCAAAGTGGAACACCAGAGTGTCCCTTCCTTTTTCAAGTTTATGAATCCGTAGTTGTGCAAGTTCTTTCTTTATTGCAACAATTTGAAAAAGATTGACGGTTTCTACTGGAAGATTGCCATATCTGTCCAGCAACTCATCTTTAAGATCCTCAAAAATTTCAGGGGATGAACTGGTGAGAGCGGCAATTCTTCTGTAGGTAATGTATCGCTGACTTATGTCGGGAATAAATGTTTCCGGAATGTAGGCTGAAAGTTGCAGGTTGATTTCGGGATCTATAGTGGTCACGATTTCTTCCTGGTCTCCTGCAGCTGTTTTAGCTTTAAGATCAGCTACTGTTCTTTGCAGGAGGTCGAGGTAGAGATCATAGCCGATGGCGGCAATATTACCGCTTTGAGAGACGCCGAGCAGATTGCCTCCCCCCCTTATCTGGAGGTCACTCATGGCCAGTTTAAATCCTCCTCCAAGTTCATTGCAGTCCATGAGTGCTCTGAGCCGGTCCCGGGAATCCCTGCTGAGGCTGTCTATGGAGGGGACAAGGAGGTAGGCAAAGGATTGGGTGCTCGATCTGCCGACCCGTCCTCGGAGCTGATAAATCTCGGCCAGTCCAAGCATATCGGCACGATTAATTATAATTGTATTGGCCGAGGGGATATCAAGCCCCGATTCTATTATCGTTGTACTGACAAGGACATCAATTTTTTTATTGACAAAAGATACCATTATCTCTTCAAGATCTTTTCCTCCCATCTGCCCGTGGGCAACAGCGATCCGTGCTCCCGGCACAAGTTTTTGGATTGTTGCTGCCATCTTGTGTATTGATTTTACACGGTTATGGACTAAGAATACCTGGCCCTGCCTGCGAAGTTCTTTACTCACCGCCTCCTTTATTACCAGGTCATCGTAGCGGGCGACAAAGGTTTTCACAGGCAGCCGATGCTCTGGAGGGCTCGATATTATGGATAAATCCCGGATGCTTAAGAGTGACATCTGTAAAGTTCTGGGGATTGGTGTGGCGGTCAGGGTCAGTATATCAACTTCTGCCCGCATTTTTTTCACTTTTTCTTTATGGGCGACACCGAATCTGTGTTCTTCATCGACAACAAGCAGGCCGAGATTATGAAAGACCACGTCTTTTGAGAGCAGCCGATGGGTGCCGATGATGATATCAAGGGCACCAGAATTTAGATCTTTGAGGATTTTTCGCTGCTCAGCGGCGGTACGAAATCGGTTGATACATTCAATATTGACAGGGAAGCCTCTAAGTCGTTCCCTGAAGGTTGTGACATGTTGTTCGGCCAGTACCGTGGTAGGAACAAGTATTGCTGCCTGAAATCCATCTTCAACTACCTTGAAGGCCGCCCTGATCGCCACCTCAGTTTTGCCGTATCCCACATCACCGCATACAAGACGATCCATGGGTGTGCTGTTCGTCAGGTCATCGACTACATCGTTAATGGCCTTTTCCTGGTCGGGAGTTTCTTCAAAGGCGAAAGATTCTTCAAGTTCATGGAAAAGTGAACCCGGTGGTGAAAACTGCCTGCCTTCATGAATTTCTCTTTGTGCATATATGTTGAGCAGTTCCTGGGCAACCTTCCAAACCTCTTTTTTAATTTTCGATTTGGTGATTTTCCAGCTTTGACTTCCAAGTTTATCTATTTTAGGTTGTCTGTCGGATAGACCTTCATATTTGCTGATCAGGTTGAGTCTATCCACCGGCAGGTAGAGTTTGTCGTTATCACGATATTCAATGAGCATAAAATCATTGATAATGGATTGGAACTCTACAGTGGATAATCCCTGGTAAATACCGAGCCCGTGATCCCGGTGGACTACAATGTCTCCACTCTGAAGTTCGGCAAACCGTACCGGTTCACCTTTTTGCTTTTGTTTCTTTGATTTGGTTCCTATCCGCATTTCACCAAAAAGTTCGCTTTCGGAGAGCAGGTGGAGTTTTTCCCTGGCAAGGGAAAAGCCTTGAGACAGCGGATGGTTGCAGAGAAAGAGTTTCTGGTCAGCAGAACCGGGTAATGTTGTCAGATTTATCGGGCAATCAAGCAACTCTATATCATGGTTATGTTTGGAGAGCAGCTCTGCCAGATTTTTGGTATGGCGTGAAGAACGACAGCAGATAACAACCTGATCACCATCAGCCTGCCATTGAAATATTTGATCGGTAAGAGGAGCCAGAAGCCCCAGTTTTGCACGTTTTAATGAGATATCCTGTTTGAGTAGCTGGTGGTTAATGGTTGAGACATTGATACTCTCACTTTTTCCCGGTGGAAAATCAGTAAGTAAAAGCTGACGAAATGTGTCCATCTGGCTGCAGATCTCTTCCTTTTCGGCGAAGAGATCTGAAGGTATCAAGGCAGGACTCCCGGTTGCCAGTGCTGACTGATAATTTGAATCTATTCTTTCACAGGTGATATCCATAGATTGAAAAATCGATTCAGGGTCGATAAGGATAAGTGTGGTATCCGGGGAAAGGAAGTCAAGAACAGTGGAGCTTACCTGTTCTTCTCCCTTATAAAAAAGGGGCAGGAAAAATTCCATGCCGGCAAAGCGCTGACCACTTTTAATCCTCTCAATGATCCGAACGGTTTCATCATTATCCCATCCGGAACTGTTGCCGCATACCTGAAATTCTCTAATTATTCTTCTGCGTCTGTCGGCAGACCCATAGTCAATAAGAACGTCAGTTACCGGCAGCAGGGTGGCATCGACAATGTCTCTCTTTGACCTCTGGCTGAAGGGGTCAAAGGAGCGAAGAGATTCGATGGTATCACCAAAGAAATCGAGACGGATTGGTCCTTCGTGCACATCCCCTCCGTCGAGAAGAAAAGGAGGAGGAAATATATCGATGATTCCGCCGCGAACAGAAAAATCTCCCACTGATTGTGCCAGGGCTACTTTTTCATAACCGAGGTAGATAAGGCTTGAAATCAGGTTGTCCTGGTCGCACTCTTCCCCGGCCATCAGATATTCTGATACGTGGGTCAGCAGGGTTTTCGGCATGACTCTTCGCAGCAGTGCCTCAATGGAGGTAATCATGATAGAGCCGGAGTCCCTCTCGTTTAACTGATATAAAGTGGCGAGTCTTGCAGCAGTGATCTGCTGATCCGGAGAAAGAGGGGTATAGGGCGGGATTTCATGACCCGGATAACTCAAGAGATCTCTGTCTGTGAAAAGTTTTAGATCCTGTTTGAATATTGAAACTAGATGTTCGTCAGGGACAATACAGCAGCAATTGCCCTCCTTTGCGATACTGGCCGACAGCCAGGCACTGCTGGAGCCGCGCAGACCTGAAACTGCCATACGCTTTGCACTGTTGAGGTGCTCTGTAATGGATTTTTGTATCATAATAAAAAGAGCCGGTTACACAGGGAGTGCAACCGGCAGAATTAGAGTAGCTATAAGGTTTGATTAATTCGGGTTAGAAACTGCCACCTATGCTGAAATCCCATACCGCCTGGTCTTCATCAGGAAGCGGGTCGAGATTATATCCCCAGACAACCCGTAACGGTCCCATGGGAGAGAGCCAGCGAACCTCAATCCCAGCTGAGTTTTTGATCGAATCATTTACTGTGAAAAAATCCTCGTCGTCGTTGAGCACTTGCCCGGAGTCATAAAATATCGCACCATGTACACCCTGGGTCTTAAGAAGAGGGAATACAATCTCAATGTTGGTGTACCACATTTTATCACCGCCGATACGATCAAGGGTTACCGGGTCGATGGGACTGATCTTACCATATTCAAAACCTCGAACTGAATTCAGGCCGCCAAGATAAAATCGTTCATAGACAGGCAGTTTTCCCGGTTCATTTTCAAATACCTGGCCGGCAGCACCTTTGATATGGAATACCGTACTGAACACTATTGGAAAATACCAGCTTGTCGAACCTTCGATTTTAGTAAACTCGGCATCTCCGCTCAGGGGGCCGCCGGCATATTTAATGCTGGCTACATTTCTCGATCCTCTGGAAGCACCATAAAGGCTGTTACGGGTATCTCGAACCAGAGAAAACTTGACGGCACTTGTAATATGAATATCAGCGGATTCTTTGATTATGAAGGAAGCATTTGGCGAAATATCGGAGAGGTCGGTGTCGGTGTAGCTATAATTTCCGTAGGCCTTCCATTTTCCCCAGATCGGGTAACCGATGCGAAGCCCGCCACCTTTCGAATCTTTGGTATAATCATCATATTCACGTTCAGTACTGAAAGCATCGATACCCCAGGAGAGTGCAGAATCGTACAGGTGTGGGTTGGTATAACCCAGATTGAACCTCTGACTGACACCGCTGACATTGGCACTAAAGGCGAGGGTGTCACCCCGGCCAAGAAAGTTGTTTTCAGAAATCTGGCCCATGAGCATGATTTTGTCCACGGAACTGTATCCGGCTCCGATACTGAAGGTTCCTGTGGATTTTTCTTTTACCTCGATGATAACATTCATGCGGTCGGGATCAAGGGAGGGTTCTGGGGTTATGTTTACCTCCTCAAAATAAGAGAGGCGCTGCAGAGCCTGAGTACTCTGTCTAATTGCCTTGGAATCGAAAACACCACCCTCGGCAATCAATAATTCCCGGCGAATGACGTTGTCCCGGGTTCGATTGTTGCCCTTGATGGTTATCCTGTCAATGTAAACCAGTTCACCCTTGTCAATTACAAAGGAGACATCAATCCGGTTGCCGACTTGAGATTTTGTTGTAACAGGTCTGATTCCCGCAAATGCATAACCTGACTCGGCGTAGTAGTCAGTCATCTTTAGAATGTCTTCTCTTAACGACTGTCTCGAAATAAATTCTTCATTGCGAATTGTCAGCAGGTCAAGCATATTTTCTTCCATACCGATAATGTCACCGGAAAATTCAACGGTACCAATCCTGAAGCGAGGACCTTCTTCGACAACGAACTTGAGGTAAATCCACTCCTCTTCCTGCCGTATCTCAGGTTCACCGATTTTTGCTTCCAGAAAACCATGGTTATTATAGAAGGTCACTATGCGTGCAGCATCCTGCTGTATTTTTACTGTGTCGAGGAGGCCTGCCTCGGTCAGCCAGGTGAAAATCCATTTCTCACCGGTTTCGATTTGATCTAACAGTTCATCATCGTCGAAAGTCACATTGCCTTCCACGGAAATTTCTTTAATATAGATTTTTTCACCTT
The DNA here is from genome assembly GCA_002352445.1 of Desulfobulbaceae bacterium UBA2775. Lineage (GTDB taxonomy): Bacteria > Desulfobacterota > Desulfobulbia > Desulfobulbales > Desulfocapsaceae > Desulfomarina. The sequence continues at coordinate 30,607 of DEIL01000263.1, read as the reverse complement.
CTTCAATGACAAAGCGAACTATTGCTCCCTGGTCATTGGGATAGCTTATCTGGGCATTGACCTGGCTGTTATAGAAGCCCTTCGTCTTATACAACTGGTGAATTGCCTCTTCAGCAACACTGATTTTGGCAGGGTTGAGGATAAAGTGCTCTTTTATGTTGGCAGCGTCCTTGATATCCTCTTCTTTCAGTTCGTCGATCCCTTCAAATATTACCGATTGTATCACAGGTTTTTCAATGACCCTGAAGGTGACCTTTTTTCCCTTAGGGGTATCGCTGACATCGATCTGAACGTCATTAAAATAGCCCATTTTATAAATTGACTTCAGGTCATTGCGAAGCGCTGTCGGATCGTAAGTATCGCCTGCTTTCGTGGTAATTTTACGGAGGATAGCTCCCGAGTCTATACGCGCATTTCCCTCCGGGTCAATTGAGGAGATGCGAAAGTCTCTTTCTGTGTAGGACTGAATCTCCGAAACGACTTTTTTGAGGACTCCATCCAACCCATCGATTGATTGTGCAGTCTGGGAGTAATATGTAGGTGAATTGGGTGATAGAATATCAAAAAGTTTTACGTCGACACTGATCTGGCTGCCAATAACTGTAAGATTTCCAGTGGCAATGTAGTCAGTCTGAGTGGCGCCAGCTATTTCCTGAAGTGCCTGTACCGCAGGGGGCCAGGTGGAGCTGTAATCTGCGTATGTTTCAACATTGCTCCGGGGAATCATTCGAATGGCTGTGTTCTCAAGTGTCTCCTGCAAGCTGGAATCCGCCTGTAATGTGAGGTCATCAGCGTCTATCGAAGTGTTAATGTTGAGGGGCAGAAATACTATCTCTGAAGAGGTCGCCGAAACAGGCAGCGCTAAAAAGAAAAGGGCAAGCAGAATAGAATAAAAGAGTTTCGTCCGCTTCAACATCCACTGATTGTCGTTCTTGTTGCTAGAAATCATAGGGTTTTTTCCTGTTTTAGTTCCTGGCCCCGATAGACTGGAAATAAATCGAGGTTCACAATGTAGCCAAATATCTTTTCTGGGTAGACACTATGCCATGTTTCTCAACCTTTGCAAAGAACACAGTTTGGTGTGAAGGAAAAATATAAGAAATTGAAAGTAACATGATTTTGTAAAAAGTTATTTCAAGCGTCATTCCTCTCTGTTTTTTATGCTAAAAGGAATGTGATATTAAAATGTTACGATATTATCCATGGTGATAGTATGGTATTCTCCAGGTTGGTTGATATAACAAGGCATGGAGCGGATATTGTCTTTCCTCACCGTTGTGCCGCGTGTGGTAAAAAACTTTTTGGAATATCGGAGAGGAAAATTTGCGAAAAATGCAGTGGTGACATAACTTTCCTGCAACATCCTGTATGCAGGATTTGTGGAATGGAGCTTGTCGGCGATAAGGTCAGGGAGAATCTCTGCGGCGAATGTCTCGGCAATTCCCCACCTTTTCTGCTGGCACGCTCGGTTGTGCGCTACAGTACGCCTGTCCAGAAACTACTCTATGGATTAAAGTATGGCAAAGATACCAGTGTCCTGCCTGGGATTGCTGAGATGATATCACATTTTGATATGGCTCTTTTCGACCAGTGTGATTATGTCCTTCCCGTTCCCCTCCACCCCAGGAGGTTGCGTCAAAGAGGACTGAATCAGTCCGTGTTGCTGGCAAAGCTCTTTTTTCGGAAAAGGGCCCAAACCATTCTGAACGCCAATTCTCTACTGAGAACTAAAAACACAGTTCCCCAGACGACACTTGATGGAAGGATGAGAAGGAAAAATCTCAAGGGAGCGTTTGCTATGGTAAATAAAGTCGGAATAGGTGAAAAAACAGTCTGTCTGGTTGATGATGTTTATACGACGGGCACTACTGTGACTGAATGCAGCAGGATTTTACTTTATCACGGTGCAAGGGAGGTACGGGTGCTTACTCTGACAAGAGTGAAAATGGCACAATGTAGCAGTTAATGGTTTTGGTCACTGAATCAGATTTTTTTTTATTTTTTTTATGTGTGCTGAAACTCCTGCTAATCCAAATGTTTGCCTGAAGATAAAGAATAATTGTGAGAAAATTAAAGTAATTTTTCTTTATATAGAGGGATTTTGAGTTTCATTCGTTTGTTGAATTGTTGATAACTTTGTTGATAATCCTCTAACATCGTTATTTTTCGGCATAAAAATGATGTTGAGCGGAATGCGCGAAATTCAACAAAAAACTGACCGGTCAGGGTGTAATTTCAGTTTCTATGCGGTGTTGCAACCAGTGTTAATAAACTTGTGCCTGCCGGATAAAATATCTGTAAATCGTCTTTGACGGATTGTATGAATTAAAGTTTATTCTTCCTTGTTATTTGCGACTCGGGCGCGTCCCCCGAAAATTTCAAAAGCACAGTTTTAAAAGAACATCCAGTTGTTGTCCGTTTGGAGTAGATCAATAACTCTTGGTTATTTATGGGTACGGGTTAAGAGCATTGGTATCTACCGGCTTATTTCATATGGTTTTACCTTGGGAATCCATAATTGAAGGGAAAGGAATTATTTATGGTGTGGGAAAGAGTTAAAGAGAGTTTAAAATCGACTATTGCAGAGAATGTTTTTGATCTTTGGATTGAGCCGTTAAAATTTGTTGAATTGCAGGGTGAACAGTTATATCTCTCAAGCCCGGATAGATTTTTCAGTGCATATGTTAAACGGAATTTTCTTGAAGCTATTGAGGAGAAGATTCGTGAGAACGGACTGGAGTCAACTAAAGTTCTCTTCTGTGAGGATAGTAATACGATTGTTTCAGCCCCCCGAACAGTTAAGAGAAACGGGACTAAAACACAGATGAGACTGCCGACTGTTCCGGTAAATAATTCCCGCTTCAAGGCTCTTCACCCCAGATATACCTTTGATGAATTTATGGTTGGAGAGAGCAATATTCTGGCAGAATCTGCCTGTAAATCCATGGTGACAAAAGATGATACAATTGGTCCCTGTCTTTATATTAACAGTGCCACCGGTCTTGGCAAGAGTCATCTGACCCATGCCGTAGCTCACCATGTGTTTTCTCATTCTCCGATGACTCGCCTGCACTATGTAACTGCCAAGCAGTTTGCCGCCGAAATGGTTCGTGGTATCAAAACCAACACCATGGAGAATTTTAAGTCCAAATATCTGGAACATTGTGATATTCTGCTGGTTGAGGATGTTCACTCTTTAACGGGGAAGAAGAAGACTCAGGAGGAATTGAATGAGGTCCTTGATTCACTCATTAAGTCAGGTAAGAGAGTCATTATCACGTCAAAAAGTGCACCCAGAGACCTGGTCGGCATTGATAGCGAATTTCGTTCAAGAATGACCTCCGGCCTGGTAACCAGCATCCATGCTCCGGATGTGGCAACCAGAATCCGTATTGTAGAAAAAAAAGCGGTACAGCAGCAGTTGTCCCTGGACGAAGAGATGGTGAGTTACCTGGCAAACCATATCCGCGGAGATGTACGTCAAATTGAATCAGCTTTGATTGCAATACGTGCAAAAGCCAGGCTTACTGGAGGACATGTTGATATCAATCTTCTGCGGGAGGTTATCGCCTCTGTTGTCGGGGTGGCACAGGTGCGCTCGGCGGAGATGATTTGTGATCTCGTCTCCAGTCAATTTAAAGTGAGTATCGGTGATATGCGCTCGAGGTCAAGGAAGAAAGTTATTACTTTTCCCCGACAGGTTGCTATGTATCTGGCGCGTAAGTATACTGACAGTTCACTGGCTGATATTGGTAAGGTATTGCATCGTGATCATTCTACTGTATTACATTCCATAAAAGTTGTGACCAGCAAGGCTGTGAGTGATGGTTCAGTATCTGCTCAACTTGATCTGTTGAGTGATAAGGTGAAGCAGCTTTGATGGTGTTGTCAAAAGTGATGGAATCGTAAAAAACACAAATAATTCGCCATTCCGTCATTCCCGCCTGCGCGGGAATGACGGAGCAGGGAGTTTGTTACGGGTTTATCAAAAGTAGACGCCTTTAACTTCAGTATCACTTTTAGAGGAATCAGAGGATGAGAGAATCGATTCCGCAATCCTGGTACCGTTTTTCATCATATCATTGAGCCCTATCCCCCCCCAGCCAAATCCACATATATATAATCCTCTCCCGCTAAGCATAAGTTCGTCTCTCCACTTCAGGAGCCGGGGATAGCCCCGCTCCAACTGGGGAATACTGTCTGTGGATCGGAGTACTGTGGTATATACCGGCTCATTGGGAAGATCCAGGATCTCCCGGACATCTTCAAATGCTTTTTGAGTAAGGGTTGCGTCGTCCAATCCGAGTTTCTCCGGGTGCCGTCTACCACCTATGAGTGTCTCAAAAACGATATGGTTCTCCGGGGCCCTGCCGGGAAACATATTTGAAGAGAAAAGGGAACCGAGGGTAAAACGATTTTCACATTCCGGTATCAGGTAACCAAAGCCGGGTGGTAACTTCTCACCCTGATTAAAGCCGAAAGCAACGGTCGCTATCTGTGCCTGGGGAATTGATTCTTGAGGTAATGTTGGCTCTATTTGTTTTAGAAGCTGCAATGCAGGGTTAACGGGAAGCGCGACGACGAGGTTGGCAGCGGAAAAATGTCCTTTTGGGGAGGTTACTTTCCAGCCATTTACCTCTTTTGCAATGGCGGTCACTTCGGTATTGAGGAGTAGATTTTCCCCCGGGGAAAGTTGCTCGGTCAGTTTCTCCGGCAGTCGCTGCATGCCTGTGGCGAAACTTGTCATGGCCGGCAGGGTGAATTTCGGTTTATTCCGGCTTTTTTTCCCTTCCCATTTCCTCTTTTTCAAAAGACCGCGAATTACCGATCCATACTCTTTTTCTAAAGAGCGTACCCCCGGCATGACACTGTCAATTGTCAGTTTATTATAGTCGCCTGCGTAGGTGCCGGTGAAGATTGCATCGACAAAGGGAAGAAGGGCTGATCCGAACCGGTAATTGATCCATTTTGCAACCGTTGGCTCTCCTTTTAAAGGTGGTTTGACAAGATCTGCCAGAATCCTGAACTTGGCTCCTAAGGGGATTAATGGTGCCATAAGGACTTTAGTTGGAGTCTGGGGGATGAGATTGAGTTTGCCTCCCAGATAAACGTAGCGGACGAAATCAATCAGAGGTGCCTTTATAACTTCTCTATCCAGTCCGGTTTCCGTCAATACCCGGTTACTTTCCATGCAGTTGTCCAGGAAACCGTGGGGACCGGTTTCCGTAATGAATCCCCGGTCATGGCTGGATTGAATGGCACCACCTGTGCGGGCCTCTTTTTCCAGAATAAGAAAACGATGTTCGGGGCTGTGGTGGCGTAATGAATGTGCCGTGGTGAGGCCGGAAAGGCCGCCTCCTATAATAATGGTATCGAGTTGATAAGTCATTGTAAAATCACTTTTAGTGCCTTACTCCAGAACTTCTGCAATAAAAAACAAG
>DEIL01000263.1:20039-25090 GCA_002352445.1 Desulfobulbaceae bacterium UBA2775 | reverse complement strand
CTCGTAAAAAGGTCACTCGGAGCATACCCGATTTGTAAATGGGGCCATAATCTATACTGCCACTCCTGCTCAGGTTTGACAGTAGTAATTCGCAGATGCGGGAACTCTTGACAGTCAAGCTTCCATGCTTAACATTTTCGCCGACTTTATGGAAAAAATCAATGGAAAGGAAAAACAATCTTCTTTTCTTAAATCATGATGCAAACGAGGTAAATAATGACAACTGAAACAACAACACATGAATTTCAGACGGAAACGAAGAAACTGCTTGATATTGTAATAAACTCACTCTACACCGAAAGGGATATCTTTGTAAGAGAACTGGTCTCCAATGCGGCCGATGCTCTTGAAAAGTTCAGACATGAAAGTCTTACCAAGTCAGATGTATTTGACAGTCATGTACCCCTCGAAATTACAATCGATGTGGATGAAAAAAAGCAGACTTTGACTATAACCGATACCGGAATCGGCATGACTCGCAGTGAACTGGAACATAATCTGGGAACAATTGCCCATTCAGGATCAAATACCTTCATTACCGAGCTGGCAGAGGCAGTGCAGAAAGATGTCAGTCTGATTGGGCAGTTCGGCGTTGGTTTCTATGCTGCCTTTATGGCCGGAAAGAAAGTCAGGGTGCAGAGCCGGTCATGGGATGAAAGTGAAGGGCATGAGTGGATTTCAGACGGCTCTGGTTCTTTTACTCTTACAGAGATGAATGGGTTGCACAGAGGAACAAAGATTATCGTTGAACTTAAAGAAGATGCAAAAGAGTACGCCCAGAAATGGAAAATCGAATCGATCATAAAACAGTACTCTGCATTTGTTTCTTTCCCCATCAAATTGGAAGGGGACACCGTTAATACCGTCCAGGCTCTCTGGACCAGGAATCGCAATGAGATAACGGATGAAGAGTATACTGAATTCTACAAGTTTGTAGGAAATGCCTCTACAGATTCCCTTTACCGACTTCATTTTTCTGCGGATGCTCCTCTGGCAATCAACGCTCTTCTCTTTGTGCCGGAGGAGAATTTTGAAATTCTCGGGTTTGGGCGGGTTGAACCCGGAGTAAATCTCTACTGCCAGAGAATACTCATTGACCAGCATTCTGAAAATATCCTGCCGGAATGGTTGAGATTTCTAAAAGGTGTAGTGGACAGTGAAGATCTTCCCCTCAATATCTCCCGGCAGGCTCTGCAGGATAACGCTCTGGTTGCGAAATTACGTAAAGTTATTACCAAACGGTTTCTTAAATATCTTGATGAACAGGCTAAAGCAGATCCGGAGTTGTATCAGAAATTCTGGTCAACATTTGGTCTCTATCTCAAAGAGGGTGTTACTTCCGACTATGAATACCAGAAGGAACTCGGCAAACTGCTGCGATTTGAATCTTCAAAATCGGAGGACACAAAGGTAGTTTCTCTGGCTGACTATCTGTTGAGGATGAATCCTGATCAGGAGGAGATTTACTATATCAATGGTTCTTCCAGGGCGGCGATTGAAGCCGGGCCCTATGTTGAGATGTTTAAGAAGAAGGATATTGAGATTATTTATACTCTGGAACCAATCGATGATTTTGTCTTGAGTCACCTGGCGGAATTTGACGGTAAAAAACTCGTCTCTGCTGATAGAGCGGATCTCTCTCTTGCAAAAGATGAAAAGGATTCATCGGATGAGAGCAGTGATGACGGTGAGGACAAGCTGGACAAGGAGTCAATTGACGGCCTTCTTAAATGGATGAAAAAAGAACTGGAGTCAACGGTTGGTGACGTTGTTCTATCAAAGCGGTTGGTGGATGCCCCGGCAATGATCGTCAACCCCGACGGTTTTATGAGTTCATCTATGGAACGAATCCTTGCTGCAAGCAGGAAAGAGCAGGGGATGGGACCGGAAAGTTCTAAGAAAAACATGGAGATTAATGGGAAAAACCCGCTGATTATTAAACTTGCTGAACTCTATAAAAAGGATGGCAGCTTTGCCGCCGAGGTCGCAAAACAGATTCATGATAATGCTATGATTCAGGCCGGCCTTGTTGTTGATCCTTTGGAGATGGTTGAGAGGAATTATAAAATCCTTAACCGGGTAGTTGAGGTCTGAATAGGGGGTTGTATTGGTTAGATCCCCTCCTTTCGGGCCGGCATTTTGCAAGGTCGGCCCGAGTTATTCGTTGAATAAATACGTCCTACAGGCTATAGAATTGGTGTTCTGTTTAATATCGTACTTATGTTCTGGGAGATAGTATGGCTTTTAATCTGCGAATAATGTTATTCCTGCTGGCCGCAGTGTTTGCTCTGTCTGGCTGCTATAACAAACCTGTGCGTCATCTTGCCTCCGATGCGGCCCTGTTAAAAATAGGCGAATCAAGCAGTGAAGATGTGCTGATCTATCTTGGCGACCCGGACGAGCAGAAATCCCTCGCCGACGGGGTTGAGAAATGGCTGTATAAGAAAAAGGACATGAACTTCTTCGAAAGAATCCCATATGCGGGCAAATATATTGGCGCCCCTGAATATAGTCAGGTCGTTGTTACCATTGCCAACGGGATTGTGGCCGATGTCACCTTTTTTCAGTCAGATGAAGATGATCTTGATTGGGCGGATGACTACTCCTGGCAAGAGAAAAAAAAGTGATAGATCAGTACGGGACTGGCCGGGAAAAAATGGTAAATGAGCAACTCCTGAGCCGTGACATCGTTGACGCACGTACCCTGGCCGCGATGTCCGAGGTTCCCAGGCACTGTTTTGTCGATGATGCCATGCGGGCAAAGGCCTATGGTGACCACCCCCTGCCCATAGGGGCTGGTCAGACAATATCACAGCCTTATATCGTAGCCTATATGACCCAGGCTCTTCTGCTCCAGGGAGACGAAAAGGTTCTGGAGATCGGAACAGGATCCGGGTATCAGGCAGCTGTACTTTCAAGGCTCTGCAGGAAAGTGTATACTGTGGAGAGAGTCAATTCTCTTCTTGCTGGTGCGAGGAAGGTTTTTGACCAACTGCGATATTATAATATCAGATCTAAACTCGATGACGGAACATTGGGTTGGCCGGATCATGGCCCCTACGACGCAATTATTGTTACCGCTGGTGGCCCCGAGATCCCGGAGCCGCTGATAGCACAACTCGCAGATCCTGGTCGGCTTATAATGCCTATTGGGGATCGGCAGGTACAGGAGCTGAAACTGCTCATAAAGAAAGAGGGCCAGACAGAGATCATTAGTCTTGCAGGCGTCCGTTTTGTCGATCTGGTGGGAGAATATGGCTGGAGAGGTTAGTGAGGTAGCAAGACCCAATATAATACGAAAATTGTATGACAGGTGTATGGCGTGGGTCAGCGGCCCCTATGGAGGATGGGCTCTTTTTCTTATCGCCTTTGTCGAGTCCTCCTTCTTCCCACTGCCCCCGGATATTTTTCTTATTGCCATGTGTGTGGCGATTCCCCTGAAATCATTTCGCTATGCGGCAATCTGCTCTCTTGGTTCCGTTCTTGGGGGTGGGTTTGGTTATGCTCTTGGTTACTGGTTTATGGACAGTGTCGGGATGCCGATAGTTGAATGGTACGGTATTACTGATAAATATGAAATGGTGCAGCACTATTTTAAAGAATACGATGTCTGGATAGTTGGGACGGCTGGTTTTACTCCTATTCCCTACAAGCTTTTCACCATAACCGCAGGATCTGTGCAATCCAACTTTATCACTTTCATGGTGGTATCTTTTTTCGCCCGATCTGCCAGGTTTTTTCTGGTGGCTGGTCTGATCTGGAAATTTGGTCCCAGGATACAACAGTTCATTGATCGCTATTTTAATATCCTTTCAATTACTTTTGTCGTACTGCTCGCTGGTGGTTTTTTTCTGGTAAAATATTTCCTTTAATTTTTTTCAGTAATGTTCGGTTAGAAAACTGCAACACGTATCGTACGGATTTGTGAGTTGATCTACGGAGTCTCACAGGCTCGCTTACCTTTCCGCTTTTTACTGCAAATTTCTTGATTTTCAAACATTTTCATATTCAATTTTTATCATGCGAGCTTCTCGCAAAGACTGATAAAAATCAAACACGAAAATGTTAAAAAAATACTACGAAATTTACAGGATGACGCTCCAAGGTAAGCGAGCTCGCGAGAATCCTAAACAACCCACAAACCCTCTTGCAGATAGCGTAGACTTCGAGTTCTTAACCGGATACTACTGAATTTTTTTATTCTTCTTTCTTAAACATCCATATCTCCTCTGTCGATTCATCCTCTCTGTAAGAATAACCATCCAGGTTAAACGATTTTAGTTCTTCCGCCTTTACAATCTGATTTACAATGGCAAAATGGATCATAAGCCCCCGCGCCTTTTTGGAATAGATAGGAATGGTTTTAAAGAGGTCGTTTTTTTTCTGCCTGAAGATGATTGTTACAATCTCTCCCCGGAGTTTTTTCCTGTTAACAACCTTAAAATATTCAGTGGAGGCGAGATTGACCAGTCTCCTGGAATTCGTTTTGGTTAGCGATGAGTTGATGATATCTGTAGGGGAATCACCCCAGTAGTGATAGAGATTTCTGGCTTCAGGTATGACCAGTTTTAATCCCATTTCAAGTCTGTACGGAAATATCAAGTCCAGAGGCCGCAAAATTCCATAGAGGCCGGAAAGAATATGCAGATGATCCTGGCTGTAAAGGAGTTCTTCTTCACTGTAGTCCTTTGGCCTCATCTGAGAGTAGGCGTCTCCCTGGAATGTGAAAATAGCCTGACGACTGTTTTTGATTGAAAGTGGGGGCTGGAAATTATGGATACGCTGATAGGTCTCCCTGGTCAGTTTCTCACTTATTTTCATAAGTTGAGCAAGTTCTGTTTTGCTTAATGATTTTAGATGGTCTGCCAGAAAGAGGCTTTTGTCCAGTAGGCCCGGCTGTGTATACTGGGGAAAAACCCGTTCGATATATTTCTGTGTTTTAGATGGTGCAAGGATGAGTAGCATATTTTTTTGGGGGATATCAGGGAGAGTAATTGTTTACCATTGATGTAAATTATACTATTTTTTCTTCTTAATCAATTTGATGGCGT
>DEIL01000263.1:11144-19958 GCA_002352445.1 Desulfobulbaceae bacterium UBA2775 | reverse complement strand
GGATGGTTACAAAAACATAATGAGAGGGCTGTTATGACAGAGGACAAGAGTGTTGAAGCTGAAATTAATTCTTTTCTTCAAGAATGGAAAAGTGGACAGGGGCAGTCAATGCAAAAATGGTTTCAGCTGTTTTTTGATACCGTAAAAACGATGGAAAATGTTGACCTGCAGTTTGTTGCCAGGCCCGGGGTAAGCTATTCCATCAGACCAAAACAGAAGAGTCAGAAGGATCGGGATCTCTTTGCAATGATTGATGTGATTGATGATGACCCGACTGAAAGGTGGCTGTCTGTATGTTTCTATGGCGATATGATATCAGATCCCGAACAGCGTGGAGAAGTTATCCCTGGAGGTCTGGCTGGAAGCGATGGCTACTGTTTTGATATGTTTGAAGATGATAAAGAACTGGCTCGTTACCTGGTTGACAGGCTGATGGAAGCTTTTGAAGCTGCAGCATAATTTGCGGCCGTTTTAAACCGGGGTTTTTCCTAACCCGTCAGTAATGTTAAAATTGCATCCTCCAAGATAACCGCAAACTCCGATATCGCTTATGCGCGTGTGGGAAATTTTATTTAGTACCCCAATATCAAGTAGAGATTCTCATTTGCAGTAAGGTGTTAATTTGCCGTAATAAAAAGAATTATATGGCATAACAAGATACTCCTGCAGTCCCTCTCTGAAGTTTATTCAGCCCTTTCCCCGAAAAAAGTAGAATGGAAAATTATTAAAATTAATCTTCACCCTTTTAATTTTTTGACCGGCATGGTACTACATGGTGAACCACCACGTTGTGACGTGTCGCGTTGTGGTGCTTGTGGGCAAATGATGCACGGTAGAGTAGCAGGTAGTTGTTGACGACAAAAAAGAACGATTTGAGTGAACCTAACTAGTGAGTGAAAAAGATGAACGAAGCGTTGATTCTGGAGAAACTCGATAAACTCACCGACGAAGTGAGGTCTTTGAAGTCAGATGTTCTTCAGGAACTGAAACAGGAACTCGAGCCTGCTTTTACGCAGACTGATCCGGGAGTGACTGGATTCCTGAAGGAGATTGAAAGTGATCGTGCCAGTGAAAAACTTATGGATCTTGCGAGAACTCTACTGGCCAGTCTTGAGGAGTTGAGTGAGGTCGTGGGGGAAATGCAGACGGATGCTGAGCCGAAGAATGGTACGGAGGGTGATGGAAAACGCTATCCGAGAACTATTCAGTTTTTCAATGAGCTCGAGGGTGAAGTTAATATGGATGAACTGATCATCCTGATGAGGAAGACGATTACTAACCTGGATACCATGGGGGAGGGCCTTGATCTGCTTAAGGCGGGGGTGGAATTTAGAGACGAGATGGCCCCTGTTCTTCAGCTTATGTATCCCAAAGTTCTACGGTTTCTGAATTCACTGCACGAAGGGGAATTCCAGGCAGAAAAACTTGGTGATCTGTTGCATACCGTTCTGATCAATATCCATACCCTGAGTGATCTGCTCAATATGATCCAGCCGATGACGGAACTGGTGAAAGAAGTAGGCGCAGTGATGAAGGAGACTGACATTATCAATGGCATGAATATATGGCTCGATGGTCTCCAGCAGGGCAGCGGTCTGATCAAACTGACCGGAACGATGATGGCATCACTTAAAAGGCTTGATTACAATGAAAAACAGGTAGACGAAATCTGTCGGGCTATTGAAAACCTGGATTTCACCCAGGTTAAGCCGGTCGGGCCTCTGGGGATGATAAAACAGCTGAATGATACAAAAGTACAGGAGGCATTCGGATTCTTCTTTATGATTATGCAGACAGTCGGAAGTGTTCTGAATGCCTATCAAAATGATAAAAAGCAACAAGGTGAGACGCTCACTTAAAGAGAAAAACAATTGGCCGACAGCTGCTGCAAGGCAGTTGTAAAGACCAGGAGCTGAAAGGAGAATAAAGGTATCATGAAAAAACTAGTCATACTCGGTGCCGGATCCGGCGGCACTATGATGGCAAACAAAATGAGGAATGACCTGGATGATGACTGGTCCATTACCCTTATCGATAAGGATAATGTGCATTACTATCAGCCTGGTTTTCTTTTTGTGCCATTTGATATCAATAAACCGAAGGATATCAGGAGAAGTCGGAGAGAGTTTATCAAGCCCGGAATTGATTTTGTGATCTCCGAAATTACCAATGTTGACTGGGACAAACAGGAGATAACCACCGCAACCGAAGGGATTTTCAAATATGATATCCTGGTTATGTCAACCGGTTGTGATATCAGACCCGAGGAAATTGAAGGGTTGCAGGAAGGCTGGGGCAAGGATATCTACGGCTACTACCGGTTTAATGATTGCCAGGTGCTTGGCAAGGCTCTGAAGAAATTTGACGGCGGTAAGATTGTGGTGAACATTGCAGAAATGCCTATCAAATGCCCGGTTGCTCCCCTGGAGTTCGCCTTTCTTGCTGACTGGCATTTTCATGAGCGCGGTATCCGTGACAAGGTTGAGATTGAATTTGTAACTCCCCTTGCAGGTGCCTTTACCAAACCGGTTGCAACCAGGGTACTGACGGAGGCATGCGGTGATAAAGATATTAAAATCACACCGAATTTTGCCCTGGGCTCTGTTGACCATGAAAAAAAGGTGATTCAATCTTATGACGGTAGTGAGGTGGATTATGATATGCTGGTGTCTATTCCGCCAAATTTCGGCTCTCAGGTGATGATTGATTCCGGTGTCGGTGACCCCATGGGATATATTCCTGTAGACAAGACTACTCTGCAGCCGGAGGGACATGACAATGTCTGGGTTTTAGGTGATGGTACTGATGTACCAACCTCCAAAGCCGGGGCTGTAGCCCATTTTCAGGGAGATATCCTCCATGAAAACATCCTCGCCTATATATCAGGAGGTGAGCAGTATGCCCGGTCAGACGGGCATGCGGTCTGATTCATAGAATCAGGCTTCGGGAAAGCCTATATAATTGATTTTAATTATGACACTGAGCCTCTTACCGGTAAATATCCTTTTCCGGCTGTAGGACCGCTCAGCCTGTTGAAAGATACCGAAATGAACCATATGGCCAAGCTGATGTTTAAGTGGGCCTACTTCAATCTGCTGTTGAAGGGCACCTGGCTTGGACCTCCGGATCTAATGATGGAGGGTAAGGACAGAAATTAGCCCCGATAAACGGGATAAGTGGTTACGCTGCATTCACCATAGTATCAAAAAGGCCGGAGCTGGCTCAGCTCCGGCCTTTTTGTTTATACTTGCAATGAAATACTTTTGTCTTAAGGGTGATGGCATCGTAAAAAATCTTCATCCGGAGTCTCGCAGGCTCGCTCACCTGGTTCGTTGTCACAATTTTTCTATCATTACGACGTGCCGTATGTACGCCGAAATATTAGAAAAATGCACGCCTCCAATATGAATCTTTTTACTTATCCATCGAAATTGAGGTTTTTACGAGTTTATCAAGGGTATATATGCGATATTTTTGCGGCAATATGTTAAGATCAAAAGTTTTCGTTTACGGGCATGAATACAGGCACAGGGAAAAGATATGGGAAAATCCATTTTTGTTAATGAGTTAAGCGAGGGGGAGCGGGTTGATGAACTGTTCCTTGTCAAATCCGCACGACTGTCGGAGACGAAGGCAGGCAAACCCTATCTTATTCTAACAGTGATGGATCGCAGTGGTGAGCTGAGCGGTCCGATATGGGATAATGCGGTACAGTTGCACAAACTTTGCAATCCCGGGGAAATTATCAGACTCGCCGGTCTGGTACAATCCTATAGGAACAGCCTGCAGTTGAAGATTGACTCGGTTCAGCCTGTAGAAAAATCGACAGTTGAATTGGGGGATTATTTCCCTGTATCCTCTCGAAATCGTCAGGAGATGGCAAATGAACTGCAGGCCCTCTTTCGCACTATCAAAAATCCATACCTTAAAAAGCTGCTCAACTATTTTTTCAAAAGAAGTGACTGGTGGATCAAATTCCAGGATGCTCCTGCAGCTAAAGGTATACATCATGCCTATATTGGCGGTTTGATGGAACATTCGCTTTCAACGGCCCGTATCTGTCATTTTATGGCAGAACACTATGAGGGTGTTGACCGTTCTCTGCTTCTGGCAGGTGCACTCCTGCATGATATTGGCAAACTTGAGGAACTGACAGCCCGGGATGGCGTAGTTGAGTACACTGTGGAAGGTAGATTGAAGGGGCATCTGGTTATCGGCAGTGAAATGGTAGGTGAGGCTGCCGGGCGTGTTAAGGATTTCCCGAAAGAGCTTTTACAACAGCTGCAGCACCTTATTTTGAGCCATCACGGGCGACAGGAATTCGGTTCACCTGCAGTACCGATGACGGTGGAGGCGCTAGTGTTAAGTTTTGTGGACGATCTTGATGCAAAAATGAATCTCATTGAACAGCTGCGCCGAAAGATGAACAGTGTGGAGCTGGGTTGGACGGAATACCAACGGACTCTCGAGAGGTATCTCTATCTTGGCGGTTTTGAAAAAGAGTCACCCCCCCCGGAGGAGAATAAGGAGCCGTCTCGTCCCAGGCGGCAGCCATCTCTTTTCTCGTAGCGAGGAGATTGACTGATGGCTGAGCGACCTTTACTCTGTTTTACCCAGCTTTTAGGCCAGGGGAAGGCTAAGCGGATGCTGAAACGTTCGCTGGCAGCTGATCGGATACCCCACGCCTATATTTTTAAAGGTCCGGAAGGGGTTGGCAGGAAACTCTTTGGGCGAGGTCTTGCCGCGGCTATCAATTGCCGAAATCCCCGTGGGATTGCGGCATGCGGTGCCTGTTCTTCCTGCATTAAATTTCATTCTGGAAATCATCCTGATTTTCTGGTTATTTCTCCTGACGGGGGGGGGATCAGAATTAACCAGGTGAGGAAATTATCCAGGGATCTTACATATCCGCCATATGAATCTGCAATGCGCGTTGTGATCCTGGAAGATGTACACACCATGCGGCAGGAGGCTGCAAACAGCCTGCTGAAGACTCTTGAAGAGCCTCCGGAAAATAATCTTCTGATACTTACGGCTGAATCATCTCAGGAGACACTGGCGACATTGACATCGAGGTGTCAGGTAGTTCCTTTTTCCCGCCTGGATGACGATGATACCACAAAGATTCTTGAGAACCATGGTGTTGAACCGGGCAATGCACGCCTTCTTGCACATCTCTCCGGGGGGAGTCCCGGCAGGGCGCTTTCGCTGAAAGACACTGAGACGGTAGAGCTGTGGAAAGATATTGTTGCAGTTTTATCGGTTCAATCGATTGATTCTGATCCAGATCTTTGTGTTGTCTTACAGCTTGCGGAAAAGATGGCCGACTTGAAAGATCATCTTGACCATCTGTTGGGCCTTTTAAAGGTGTGGTTGCGAGATTTGCTGGTTGCTCACCACGGCCCATCTTTGCCAGGAGAAACTACACTGCAACTTTTAAAGGTGGCGTCGCCCGATTTGAAAAGCTGGAGTTCCGAACAACTATTTGCTAAAGTGCAGGCCATTGATTTTGCAGAAAGGGCACTTGCGCGAAATTGCAATAGATTACTCGTATGTGAGGTGTTACTGTTTAAATTGCAGTGATTCCGGGACAGGGATGTAAATTGAGGTTTTAATCGTATGGCAGAAATAATTGAAAAGGAGCATGTCTCTGGACCAGTGCCGGAGAAAGAGATAACATTCTATCGTATACAATTTCGGAAGGAAAGCCAACAATTTACAGCTTCTTCAACGTTTCTGGGCCTGGCTTCCGGTAAAGTGGTGATGGTGAAAACGGATCATGGATCCGAACCGGCCAGAATAACCGGCAGTCCATCTATGCGAGGTTGTCGGGGAGATGTTCGTCGATCTACTTTTGAAATTAGTCGATCAGCAAGCAGTGAGGAGCAGCAGAAATTTGGGAATCTTATCATCTACGAGGAAAATGCTTTTGCCATCTGTAACACGTTGATTGAGAAGAATCTGTTGAGCATGCAGCTTGTCAGGGTTGAGCGCTTTTTTAATGGCAGCAAAATTATTTTTTATTTTACTGCGGATAACCGGGTTGATTTCAGGGCACTTGTCAAGAATCTTGTACAGGAATTTCGTACCCGTGTTGAGATGCGCCAGGTCGGGGTTCGTCATGAAACCAAAATGATAGGTGGAATAGGCACCTGTGGCCGTGAATTGTGCTGTTCTTCTTTTATTAAAAAGTTTGATTCTGTTTCGATTAAGATGGCCAAGGAACAGGATTTACCCCTTAATCCATCTAAAATTTCAGGTGTCTGTAATCGCCTTCTCTGTTGTTTGACATATGAATACGAAACCTATAAGAGGCAGAGGAGAGGTATGCCCAGGCCGGGGAGGAGAATTCTTATAGGCAAGGAAAAATACCGCGTGAAACGACAGAATCCTCTGCAAGAGTCAATACTTGCTGAAAATGAAAATGGCGAGGACGTTGTTTTACAAAAGGATGAGTGGAAAATGTATCAGAATATAAAAAGGACGGAGCCTGCAAAAGAAAAGAGAAAGAAATGAGAGGACAAAGCTGATTATTTTACTATTCCATTATTTATGACAACTTATATAACAACACCGATTTATTATGTTAATGCCCAACCGCATCTGGGGCATGCTTATACAACTATTGTTGCAGATACATACAGTCGTTTTAAGCGATTGTGTGGTGAAAATGTTCGATTTCAGACCGGTACGGACGAACATGGCGATAAAATCGTTGAGGCGGCCGAAAGGGAGGATGTACCTCCGGAGAAGTATGTCGACAGGATCAGTCGTATGTTCCGTGATACCTGGCCATTACTTGAAATAGCGCCGGATAATTTTATTCGCACCACTGATCCTGACCATGTTGCTACAGTAAGAGATATTTTGCAGAAAGTATACGACAACGGAGATATTTATTTTGACGAATATACCGGCCTGTATTGTCGGGGATGTGAGCGGTTTCTTACGGATAAAGAGCTTGTGGAAGGAAATTGTCCCGACCATCAGGTGCCACCTAAGGAAATTGCCGAACAGAATTATTTCTTTCGAATGTCAAACTACCAGCAGCAGCTTATTGATCACATAAGGGAAAACCCGGATTTTATAACTCCTGAAAGATACCGCAATGAGGTGCTTTCTTTTCTCAGTGAACCGCTGGAGGATCTGTGCATTTCCAGGCCCAAATCCCGGTTGAAATGGGGAATAGAGTTGCCCTTTGATGACAAGTTTGTCACCTATGTCTGGTTTGATGCACTGATTAACTATCTCACCGGCCTCGGTTACCCTGAGGGTCAGGACTATGCCACTTTCTGGCCTGTTGCTGAACATGTGGTTGCTAAAGATATTCTAAAACCCCATGCCATCTACTGGCCGACAATGCTTATGTCCATGGATGTACCTCTGTACAAAAAACTGCATGTCCACGGGTATTGGAATGTGGATGACACAAAAATGTCAAAAAGTATCGGCAATGTTGTGCGTCCGGGGCTCCTGGTGGAAGAATACGGGCTTGATACTTTGCGGTACTTTGTTTTGAGGGAGATGTCTTTTGGCCTTGACTCCTCTTTCAGCTCTGATGCAATTGTTGGCCGACAGAATGCTGACCTGGCCAATGATCTTGGAAACCTTTATAGCAGAACCATGGCAATGGTGCAAAAATACAGGGGTGGTAAGATCCCTGCTCCGGCTGACTATGAAAAGCAGGATGAAGTCTTCCGGCAGGCTGTTGGTTTGATGATTCCGGTTTACCGTGAAGCCATGAGCGATTTCCGTTTTCATCAAGCGCTTCAGGCGGTCTGGGATCTGATTGGTATGGCCAATAAATTTATAGTTGTTAATGAACCGTGGACTCTGGCAAAGGATCCGATAAAAGAGGGACGACTCAATACCGTACTCTACAGTCTGCTTGAGTGCCTGAGAATTATCGCTCTTGTGCTGCAGCCGGTAATGCCGACTGCCTCCGGCAGGATGACAGCGGGCTTAGGGCTTGATAAAAAAAGTGATGTTACCCGTCTTCTGGATCCTGGCGCGAACTGGGGGGGGCTTGCACCCGGGTCTGTTTTGCAACCGGTCGAATCTCTGTTTCCCCGGCTGGAAGGTAGAAAAAAAACTGAGGGCGGAAAAGGGAAAGTTGCTGGTAAGGTAGTAAAAGCAAAAGATGTTCCAGAGAGTGATAAGGACCTTATTCCATTCGATGAGTTTACTAAGCTCGATCTCAGAGTTGCTGAGATTGTTGCAGTAGAGCCGGTTAAAAAATCAGAAAAACTGTTGGCCTTGACTGTTAAGGTGCCTGAGGAGAGAACTATAGTTGCAGGTATCGCAGAATATTACCGGCCTTCGGAGTTGATTGGCAGGCAGGTGATAGTTGTTGCGAACCTGAAACCTGCAAAACTGATGGGTGTGACTTCCCAGGGGATGATACTGGTTGCCAGAGAACAGGTCGATGGTAAGGAACGTCTGGTTCTGTCCACTGTAAGTGACGCTGTTGCTGCAGGAAGCAGGATCAGCTGACCGAGAGGAGAAATACATGTTTGTTGTTAATAATTTTATGATGGCTATAGCTAAACTTATAGATTTTCTGTTGACTATTTATATGTGGATAATAATTGGCAGAGCTGTGATCTCCTGGGTTAATGCGGATCCATATAATCCTATTGTGCGTTTTCTGGTGGAAGCTACGGAACCGCTTCTAAGTCGCATACGTCGTTTTTTGCCGATGAGCATGGGGGGTATGGATTTTTCTCCTGTAATCCTCATTATGGCGATTATGTTTCTCCAGAGTTTTCTGGTACCCACACTCAAACAGATTGCAATGGGGATGGGGTAATTACC
>DEIL01000263.1:0-11105 GCA_002352445.1 Desulfobulbaceae bacterium UBA2775 | reverse complement strand
TATGAAGGTGATGTGACCGGGATTCGGATAGCACATGACTTTCATATAGAGGGACTTGTCTGGTTATACATTGAACATAAAAAATAGTGAAAATGGAGTCAGTTATGCTTACGCCACAGGCCATTAAGGATCAGGAATTTCAGGTTAAATTCAGAGGTTATGATGCCATAGAGGTGAAATCGTATCTGGAGCTTCTTGCGGAAGATTTTTTTGAGCTTCTCGAGCAGAACCGTGTCCATAAAGAGGCCATCGAGTCTCTGGTCACGGAGCAGGAAAATTTTGAGGATGAAGTGCGGGTGGGGCAGGAGAATACTGAGGAGAGCAACTCCAAAATTCAGGAGGAATGCAAACAGAAGGACGAGGAGATAGAAAAGTTAAAGATCGAGGTTGAGGAACTGAAGGCGAGTGTTGCAAACCTTGAGGAGGAGAATAGTTCCTACAGTGAAAAAATCGCTGAACTTGAAGAGCAGTCCAGCTTTGATAATGAAGCAATGGCAGAGGAAGAAAAGGAAATAGCTGAGCTGCGTAAAAAACTTCAAATGGCTGAAGAGAAGAGCGAGGTTCTGGCGAAAGAGGAACTGGATTTTAAGGCAACTATTGTGGCAGCGCAGAGTTTTGCAGATAATCTCCGGCAGACCAGTGAGCAGGAGGCGCGTACTCTTGTGGAAGAGGCAAAGGTCGAGGTGAAGAGACTTCGTGGTGAGGCCAATGCAGAGCTTTCTCGCCTGCCAAAAGAAATTGAAGAACTGCAGCTGAGAAAAGTCCAGGTGCATGATGAATTGAAAGCTCTGCTCTGCTCATATATGGAGAAACTTGATGGTTCTTCAGATCTTTTTCAAAGTATTCAGCTTCCTGATGGAGAAGATGTAGATCAGGATAAGATCTGAGACGTGTAATTGCAGCTATGCCTTTTCTCTCAACTGCAAAAGACGGATCTGTTGTTTTACGCATTTATGTCCAGCCGAAGGCCTCCAAACCACGAATTATAGGACTGTATGACGGGTTATTGAAGATTGGGGTGGCTTCACCCCCTGTTGATGGAAAGGCTAATCGAGAGGTCGTGAAGTTCCTTGCAAAGTGTCTGAGGATCCCCAAAAATAGTATTGTTTTCAAATCCGGATTACAATCCCGCCGTAAGATTCTTGCTGTCACAGGTTTAACGGGTGAGGAGGTTCGTCGGGCACTGAACTGAGTCTTGGTTTTTTTGTAAACCCTCGATTTTGAACAAAATGCTTCTTCTCGGACAGCCTCCTAGGATCCTGTCCGAGAATACATTTCGAATGTCTACGCTATCTGCCCAAACTCTTCGCTATTTTCAAAAAAATAATGCTCGCAATATCATATGGTATGCTTCGGTGCTGATAAAAACCTGTAACGCAGTAGATCGGACTTTTGACGACGCCATCATTGTTTAAAAAATAATAATACAGGCCCTTCAAACAGGGCATAACCTTCAATTCCGACATGACTGACAGTGATTTAAGGGAAAACATCACCTCACGGATTAAAGAACAGGCTGATATTGTTCAGATTATAGGTGAATGTGTTGACTTGAAACAGAGTGGTGTTAGATTTTTGGGGTTGTGTCCGTTTCATGGAGAGAAGACACCTTCTTTTTCCGTCCATGGCGGGCAGCAGTTTTATCACTGTTTTGGCTGCCAGGAATCCGGGGATGTATTCAGTTTTATGATGAAATATTATAATCTGGATTTTCCCGGAGCATTAAAGGAGTTGGCCGGAAGATATAATATTGAACTGCCTGAGCGGCAGCGGTCAAAAAAGGCGTTAGCGCTGGAGAGAAAGCGAGATCAGCTTTTTGCTGTGAATAAAAAGTGTGCAGAGATTTACAGTCACTATCTGCAGACGGCAAAAGGAGCAGACAGTGGCAGGGAATATTTGCGCAAAAGGAGTGTTACTTCTGAGATTGAAAAAAGGTTTGGAATCGGGTATGCGCCAGCGGTTGAAGTAGAGGGATGGAACTATTTAGCAGACAAATTTAATAAGGAAGAAGTGGCTTCAGCTGTGGAAGCCGGTTTGCTTGTGCAAAAAGAAAATGGGGCTACATATGATCGCTTTCGGGACAGAATAGTTTTCCCCATTTTTGATATTAGCGGGCGGGTCTGCGGTTTTGGTGGCAGAATTGTCGGTGAAGGCCAGCCT
Source organism: Desulfobulbaceae bacterium UBA2775 (assembly GCA_002352445.1). Lineage (GTDB taxonomy): Bacteria > Desulfobacterota > Desulfobulbia > Desulfobulbales > Desulfocapsaceae > Desulfomarina. The sequence continues at coordinate 8,945 of DEIL01000263.1, read as the reverse complement.
AAGTATTTAAATTCACCTGAAAGTATCGTTTTTAACAAGAGTAGACTCCTGCTTGGACTTTACCAGCAAAAGGAAAGTATCCGGAAACAAAAACGGGCAATCCTTGTTGAGGGCAACTTTGATCTTATCTCCCTTGTCGCTCACGGCTGCGAGAATGTTGCAGCACCTCTGGGAACAGCACTGACCCGGGAGCAGCTTCGGCTGATCAAAAGGTTTACCACAGAGATAACACTTCTCTTTGATGGGGATCAGGCGGGTGAAAAAGCTGCTGTCAGAGCAGTACCCTATTTTCTTGCGGAGCAACTGGCCGGAAGTGTTGCACTTTTACCTTCGGGGCATGATCCTGATACCTATGTGCGGCAGAATGGACTGGAACAGTTAAACGGACTGCTGGAGAAGGCTGAGTCTTTGCCCGAGTTTGTTATGGCAAGATTGATCCGTCAACATGGGCTTACCCTGGATGGGAAGAGTAAGATTATAGAGGCTTTGTCCCCCCTGGTTAAATCTGCTTCCTCGCCTTTGCAGCGGTCTGTCTTTATCTCCCATTTCGCTGAACAACTCGGAGTGCCCGTTGATCATTTCGAATCACTGAGTAAGTCTTCTACTACTCTTCTTCAAAGTGACACCGGACGAGCGGAAAAGATGAGGGGAGAGGAAAAAAGTGTCCCTCTTACCATCGCCCAGAAACAACTGGTAGAATTTATGGTTTTGTATCCCGGCCACCTCGCCAGCCTGGAAGAACATGGACTAAGAGGATGTCTCGCCGGGGGAATTGGCGAGGTACTCTTTCTGCAGCTTAAGGTGATGGTGGCAAATAACCCTGAATTCGAGCCTGAAGAGCTTTTGACAACACTTCCGGATGGTGCGGAAAGAAAACTGGTAACCGACCTGCTGTTGCGTGCATCCCGGCAGGGTCAGGTCGAGGAAGAGGATGGGGCAGCTGAGGGGATTACTGATATGCTGAGTTATCTTCGAAGGTTTGGTCTGCAAAAAGATTCCGATGAACTGATGGTACGTATTAAGCTTGCGGAGAGTGAAGGGGATTTGCAGAAACTTCAGGAATTGATGACCGAAAAGGTAGAGATCAGCAAAAGGATGCACGGGGAAATAGTGTAAATCTGTACCTGGTGACTGGAAGTTTATAAGAAAGTCCTGTCTACTCCTCCGAATTCCGGTTACGTTACTTTCATAACAGCGAAGCGGTGTCATCGTTGTGAAGTTCATTTCATGGGTGTTGGAAAGAAGTATCGTTTTTGTTGTGACAACTGAATTTTCTTGACTTTTTTTACTGTTTAGTGCCTTACTCCATGAAAGCTGTAATAATAACAAGCAAATCTGAACTGCTACTAAACTCGACTGGTTAGTGTCAGCAGCAGATAGCGACCGTAGTGAGATCTTCAAGGCACCTTATCCAGCGACTCTAAAAAATTTTCCGACCTGTCGGGTTAGCACCTTACTACTGAAAATATCATGTTCGCATAGGTGGTGGGAGAGCAGAATGACCTTAACTGGAAATGATGACGATTTGGTGGCGATATGAATGGTGGAATGCGTGATTATGATACCCGCAAGGAAACATCGGACTATGGAACGACTGATGATAATTGTGATGAAGAGGCTGCTCCTGTAGATTTTTCAGACTCCAGGTATGACAGACGAGCCGGAGGTGTGGGTGACCGTCGAAGCGAATCCTTCACTGATCGCCGCAAGGGTGATCGAAGGAAGATTTCCCGGGCTTCAGGGAAACGGTCGTCAAAATCTAAAACATCCATCGACCCCATGAATATTTATCTTCGGGAAATGGGGACGCTTACTCTGCTCAATCATAAAGAAGAGCTGAAACTTGCGAAAATGATGGAGGATGGCAAGAAAAGAGTACAGAATGCAGTAATCAAGACTCCCCTGGCGATTCCGGCACTGTTGCAGGTTGTTAAAGGGCTGGCGGACAATCGCTCCAGAATATGCCAGATTGTCTCAGGTATTCAGGATGACCGGCCTGACGAGGTTGAACGTGAGAGCAGAATTCTGCTTACCCATGTGGATAGAGCTGTTGAATTTGATAGAGACCGGAGTGAATTGTTAAAAGAGTATCTGGCACTGGATGAGGGGTCGGATGAGGCAAAAGAGCTTTTCAACAGAATGGAACAGGCCGGAGAAGAAATTGCCGTACTTTTTAAAGATAAAATTATCTGTTCTGACTGTGTGACGGCTGTTGCTGCAGGACTAGAGGAGTTATCGAAGAAATTTCGAAAAGTATTTGTCACAGTCATGGGGGAATATAGTCTTAAAAGCGATGGTTGTTCTGTTGAGGTGACTCCAGAGGCAGTTGAGCAACAGGTCAATAGGCAGATGCTGGCAGAATCCGGGTTGTCCCAAAGTCAGTTGGGACAAATCCTCCACGAGGTTGATTCCGGTCAGGAGATGTATAAAGACGGAAGAGAGGGTTTGGTTAGAGCTAATCTTCGGTTGGTCATATCTGTATCAAAAAAATTTGTCAATCGTGGTCTTCAGTTTTCCGACCTGATCCAGGAGGGAAATATCGGCTTGATGAAAGCTGTGGAGAAATTTGATTATCATCGGGGTTACAAATTCAGCACCTATGCGACATGGTGGATCCGGCAGTCAATCACCCGCGGTATTGCAGATCAGGGAAGAACTATCCGGTTGCCTGTTCATATGATTGAAACGATCAATCGATTGTTGCGGGTGTCCAAGGACTTTCTGCTGGAGGAGCATAGAGAACCTACTACGGAAGAGATGGCGGAACAGCTGGGAACTGATCCCGGTAAAGTGAAATCTGCCCTGAAAATTGCAAAAGATGCGATTTCTCTGGATACTCCTGTTGGGGATGATGGGGAGAGTCAACTTGGTGATTTTATTGAAGATAAAGATAAGATTGGTCCTGACGAGGCCAGTATGGTTACAAGCCTCAGAGAGTGCCTTCGTCAGGTGATGTCCTCCCTTACACCGAGAGAGGCAAAAGTGTTGAGGATGCGCTATGGCATTGATGTTGACTGCGATCATACCCTGGAGGAGGTGGGACAGTGTTTTGCCGTTACCAGAGAGCGTATCCGTCAGATTGAGGCCCAGGCCATTGTTAAGTTGAAACATCCATCCCGAGTGGATGAACTCCGTGTTTTTATGACTGATTAGTCCCTGACCCCACGCTGTGAAGATGGAGAAAAAAATGTCTTCTATTCAGGATTGGATCAGTCTTAGTCTTGTGCCGGGCCTGGGAATCAACGGCTACTGGCGTCTGCTTGACTATTTCCATTCTCCTGGTGATGTGTTACAGGCTTCCCGCAAACAGTTGTACCAGGTTCCCGGAATTCGTGAAAAACAGATCAGTGGCTTAGCATCACGAGATATTATTTTACAGCGCGGCAGAGATGAACTCTCAAAATTGGAATCGGTTGGCGGGGAGGCTCTTTCGTTTGAAGACCCTGGGTATCCTTCACTGCTCCAGCAGATTTCCGATCCTCCTCCGGTAATTTACATTCTGGGCAAAAAAGAACTTTTGAAAGAGAGCTCTGTGGCCATTGTAGGCTCAAGAGCTGCGACGATCTACGGCAGGAGAACAGCATACTCTCTTGCCGGAAGTTTAGCCGGGTTCTCGGTTACGGTTGTCTCCGGTCTGGCTCATGGGATTGATGCGGAAGCTCATGCCGGCGCTCTGGCTGTGGGAGGAGATACTCTTGCAGTGCTCGGGTGTGGATTGGATGTTGTCTACCCGCGACAAAATAGAGATCTTTATCGCAAAATTGCAGAACAGGGTGTTCTGGTAAGTGAGTATCCCCTGGGAACCCAGCCGGAAGGATTTCGCTTTCCTGCAAGAAATCGAATTATTGCAGGATTGAGCAAAGGAGTTGTTATTGTCGAGGCGGCAAAAAAATCCGGTTCATTGATTACAGCACAGCTTGCTCTTGATTACGGCAGGGAGGTTTTTGCAGTTCCCGGCCAGGTTGATTCGCACAAAAGTGCAGGAGCTCACTGGCTGTTGCAGCAGGGGGCCAAGCTGGTTCTTGGAGCCGAGGATATCCTGGAGGAATTCCCGGGAAGTGCGGCAGGCCATGCAGGCCAGAGGTTGGTCGGGAGAAGTAATCGAGTTTTGGATCTCGACCCGGATGCAGATGCCCTGCTGAGTCATATAGAACCCTATCCGCAAACCCGTGATCAGCTGATAGAACGTTCCGGCTTGTCCCCTGCCAGGATGAGCGAATTGTTGCTCTTTCTGGAGTTGGAAGAGCTCGTGGAAGTGCTTCCGGGAGATCAGATCAGGAAAATAGGTGGTTAGACTGTCAGGAGGCAGAACAAAGAAATGGCTTTTGCTAACAGCCTAATCCACCTGATAAGTGCATGAGGAGAGACATGAACAAAAAAATACAGATAGCACCATCAATATTATCGGCAGATTTTACCCGACTGGGGGAGGAGGTTCGAGCTGTGGACAGGGCGGGTGCTGATGTTATCCATATCGATGTGATGGATGGGCAGTTTGTACCAAACATTACAATAGGGCCTCTTGTTGTAGAGGCCGTAAAGCGAGTGACAGAGAAAGAACTGGATGTTCATCTGATGATCGCTGATCCTGATAAATACCTCGAATCATTTGCTGCAGCCGGTGCTGACTGGATTACTGTGCATGTTGAAACGTGTCCCCATCTTCACAGGACAATATCGAGGATTAAAGAGCTGGGGAAAAAGTCCGGAGCTGTTCTAAATCCTGCCACCTCTCTTTCCACCCTTGATTATATTTTGGAAGATCTGGATCTGGTCATGCTAATGTCGGTCAATCCCGGTTTTGGCGGACAGTCTTTTATACCGTCAACTCTGGCAAAAATCTGGCAGCTGCGCCAGCGTGTTGATGCCATGGGGTTGGATGTCGGTATTGAAGTAGATGGTGGAGTCAGCGGTAATACCATTGGTGATATTGCTGAGGCCGGGGCAAATATTTTTGTTGCCGGTTCGGCAGTTTTCGGCAGTGATGACTATAGGGAGACAATTAGTCATTTGAAAAAAAATGCGAAGGCAGCAGCAGGAACCACTAACCTGAATAACCTGGAATAGAGGTGGATAGGCTGCAGGGTGAGGAGGAATCAATTTGGAAAAGTTGACTGATATGACATTTACACGGGCTTGGCAAAAACTGCAGCAGCTGGCGAAAACCCCCTACGATCTCACTGCTGCAGGTGCTCTGGAGGCAGAAGGAAGGCTGGAAAACTATGTAAGCCGTTCTCGGCTGTTGAAGCTCTATTTTGCCACTGAACGGGTGGACAATGCGGTTCTTCTCTCCCTGCAGGCTCTTGCCGATGAACTTCTTCTTGTTGACCAGTTTAAAGAAATGCGCAGGGGGAAAATCATCAACAGGATTGAAGGAGTTGAGAGTGAAAACAGGCAAGTACTTCACACCGCATGCCGGGATCTGTTTTCTTCATCCCCGGTAGAGCCCGTTGCCACAGGCCAGGCTCACCTGGAACTTGAAAAACTACGAAATTTTCTGGCAGAACTGCACAATGGCCAACTGCTCAACCATCATGGAAAACCTTTTGATACCATGGTTCATATTGGTATAGGAGGTTCTGATCTAGGCCCCAGATCTATTTATGAAGCATTGAAGCCGTATGGTATCAGCGGCAGGAAAGTCTTTTTCATCTCGAATGTAGACCCCGATGATGCTGCACGGGTTCTGGCTGAGGTTAATCTGGGAACCTGTATAGTAAATATTGTATCCAAGAGCGGTACAACCCTTGAGACCCTTACCAATGAACGTCTGGTTCGTTCCCTGATGGAAGAAAGAGGGCTGGATCCTGCGAAGCAGTGTATTGCCGTCACCGGTGAGAAGAGTCCGATGGATAATCCCAACGAATACCTGCGCTCTTTTTATATGTTTGATTATATAGGTGGACGATACAGCTCGACATCCATGGTCGGTGCGGCAATGCTTGGTTTTTATATGGGCTTTGACAGGGTGATGGAGTTTCTGGAGGGGGCGGCTACTGTAGATTATGAGGCTGAGGAGAGTGATATTTATAAGAACATTCCTCTGATGCTTGCACTTTTAGGAGTATGGAATCACAATCTTCTTAACAGCACCAATCTGGCCATTTTGCCGTACAGCCAGGCTCTGCACCGTTTTCCGGCACATCTCCAGCAGTGTGATATGGAGAGCAACGGTAAATCCATTAACCGGCAGGGTGAAAGAGTAGATTATAAAACCGGGCCGGTTATCTGGGGAGAGCCGGGGACAAACGGTCAGCATGCTTTCTATCAATTGCTGCATCAGGGGACGGAGGTGGTTCCAGCTGAGTTTATAGGTTTTGCGAAATCTCAAACAGGGCAGGATAAAAATGTGCAGGGTTCAACGTCCCAGGAAAAGCTGCAGTCAAATTTATTTGCTCAGGTAGTGGCACTGGCAACAGGTCAGGACTCTGCAAACCCGAACAAGAGGTTTGAGGGAAACCGGCCTTCCAGCCTGCTTTTTGCGGAACAGCTGACGCCAAAGGTAATGGGCGCTATTTTGGCCGTCTATGAGGCCAAAATAGCTTTCCAGGGATTTATCTGGAATATAAACTCGTTTGATCAGGAAGGGGTGCAACTGGGGAAAGTTCTGGCGAAACAGTTTTTAACGGCAATGACTACTCCTGCAGTTGACAGTGAAAGCCTCGAAAAAAGATTTATCAGGCAGCTGTTTGGGCGTGAGCAGTAAAGAATTTCGTGGCTGAATGGCTGTTCATTTTTTGGCCGGGTGAGAAGGGATTTTTGTTGACAAAATCTCCCAGCAAAGATATGCTCACTCGCTGAACGAAGATTCATAATTTGACTATGTCGCCTTTCTACTTGCCTGGTCTATCAGAGCAGTGGTTGGGTGAACATGAAAATTTTAAAAGTTCTGATCCATTCGGGTTAGAGTTAAAAATTTGGTTAAGGTTGAAGTTTAACTGTAATTTCAAAGGAGGAAATCATGGCGAAACATGAGACGCCCTTGTTGGACCAGTTGGAGAGTGGCCCGTGGCCAAGCTTCGTGACCGACATTAAGCGCCAGGCGGAGACGAAGCCGGAGTGTTGGGATATTCTTGGTGTTCTGGAGCTGTCCTATAAAGAGAGAATCACTCACTGGAAGCATGGTGGTATTGTAGGTGTGTTCGGATACGGTGGTGGTATTGTTGGCCGCTATGTAGACCTGCCCAAAAAGTTTCCCGGTGTGGAGCATTTTCACACTATTCGTGTGGCACAGCCCGCATCCAAATACTATTCGACTGCAAATCTGCGCCAGATGATGGATCTGTGGGAGAAGCACGGTTCCGGTATGACCAACTTCCATGGTTCAACCGGCGATATCATTCTGCTGGGTACCCGTACCGAGAATCTTGAGCCTTTCTTCTGGGATCTGACCCACGATATGGGACAGGATCTTGGTGGTTCCGGTTCCAACCTGCGTACTCCTGCTAACTGTGTCGGTCAGTCACGCTGTGAGTGGTCGTGCTACGATACTGAGGAAGCATGTCATCATCTGACCATGCACTATCAGGATGAAATCCATCGTCCGGCTTTCCCCTATAAATTTAAGTTTAAATTTTCCGGATGCCCCAATGACTGCGTTGCTGCTATCGCCCGTTCCGATGTCTCCGTTATCGGTACCTGGAGAGATGATATCCGTATCGACCAGGCTGGTGTAAAAGAGTATGTTGCAGGAAATTATCCGGCAAACGGCGGTGCACACAGTGGCAGAGACTGGGGTNNCGTTCGACATTCAGAAAGAAGTTATCGACCTCTGTCCCACCGAATGTATGTGGATGGAAGGGGATGAGCTGAAGATTGATGATAAAGAGTGTACCCGCTGCATGCACTGCATCAATGTCATGCCTCGCGCTCTTCGCCCGGGTGCCGATCAAGGTGCAACTATCTGTGTTGGTGCAAAGGCACCAATCCTTGATGGCGCACAATTTTCCACTCTCATTGTCCCCTTCATGAAAGTCTCCAAAGATAATGATTTTGAGGAGCTGATTGATTTTATCGAAACTATCTGGGACTGGTGGATGGAAGTGGGTAAGAACCGTGAGCGTGTGGGTGAGACCATGCAGCGTGTTGGTCTGCCGACCTTTCTCTCTGTTATGGGGATTGAGCCAATTCCGCAGCATATAAGAGAACCTCGTTCGAATCCATATATTTTCTGGAAGGAAGAAGAGGTTGAGGGTGGTTTTGAACGTGATATCGTGGAGTTCCGTAAGCGTCACGCAGCCTGATGCTGGTGAGAATTGAGTTGAAATTTCATTTATAATATAAGGAGATTTACCATGGGTTATAATCCCGAAAAACCAATGGAAGGAAGGATCTCAGATCTGGGTCCACCACATTATGAGCAGTTCTTCCCGCCTGTAATCAAGGCGAATAAAGGAAAATGGCTATGGCATGAGATCATCCAGCCCGGCGTTCTGATGCATAAATCAGAGACCGGTGATGAGGTATATTCTATCCGTGTCGGTGCGGCTCGTCTGTTATCTATCGAGTATATTCGTGACGTCTGTGATATCGCCGATAAGCATTGTGACGGTTTCCTGCGTTTCACCACTCGAAACAATATCGAATTTATGGTTGACTCTGCTGATAAGGTGCAGCCTCTGCTTGATACCCTGGCAAGTCACAAAACCAGCTATCCGGTAGGTGGAACCGGTGCCGGTGTAACAAACATTGTTCACACTCAGGGTTGGGTTCACTGCCATACCCCCGCAACGGACGCTTCAGGTGTTGTTAAAGCGGTAATGGATGAATTGTATGATTACTTCATCACTCAGAAGCTTCCTGCGCAGGTTCGTATTGCCCTGGCATGCTGCCTGAACATGTGTGGTGCTGTTCATGCCTCTGATATAGCTATTCTTGGCATCCATCGCAAGCCGCCGATGATAGACCATACCCGTATCACGGGTGTATGTGAGCTTCCTCTGGCC
>DEIL01000101.1:9947-19067 GCA_002352445.1 Desulfobulbaceae bacterium UBA2775 | reverse complement strand
TTATTCAGCGTAATTAAAAAGTTTCCGACTTGTCGGGTTAATTTGTTTTTGATGAACTAGTAAAAAGGTCATTCGAAGTTCCGGATGGCTAAGTCAAAAAGTTTGATATACGAGGCGTAGTGTTTTTCTCAGGCCCTCAACAATACATATGGTATGTTGAGGTTCTGAGAAAAACCTGCAACGAAGAGGATCGGATTTTTTACGACGCCATCTGTTTTTAAAAAGCAAGCTTTTTCAAGGAACCTGAGATAATGAAAATATGGTACATATAAATAGCGTTACTTACGAAGTAAGATTGTCGAAATGACCGTATCTTTCTTTTTTATCGAAAATTCGTTTACCGGCGCAACAGAGACCAGGGAGGGGTTGATGTCCTTTGCCCATGATTCCACTTTATTCCTCTATGAGATAGGTGACTTACCCCTCGGGGTGCAGGCTTCTTTATTGCGGGCGCTGGACACGCAGACCTATCGACGGGTTAATATTCAGATGCCATCTATCGGTGAATGTAGAGAAGATCTTCCCTTGCCTGTAGATTACTTTTTAACCACATTTGAGTCCAGACAGTGTAGGCTGTTAACAAAAACTTATAACTTAACTGTCTTTCCCTAACAGCCTAACCGCCTACAGCCTATTAACCTGCAGTTCTAGTGCTGAGCCCGCATAGTCCTTGCGAGTTCTTTAATTTCACCAAGGTCTTTGGTCATCTCATTCCAACCATACCAGTAAGCATAATCCGGGTTCACATGGAAAAATCCCTGATAGGTACGCATCCGGTGCTTCATATACATCTCCACCAGAACCTGATCGATGTAGGAGAGCTTATCCAGATCTTTATCCCATCTTTCACCGTTGGTATGCATAAAGGTCAACAGGAACGGGTAATTGGCCGGGTAATTAGCAGGTTTCTTTATAATACCATCTTTATAGAGCGCAGCGATAGTCGTTATGGCTTCCGCCATTAACCGATCCGCCTTCATCATTACTGAATCACCCATATCAAGCTGTTCCTTGGCATAGCTCGGCGAATGGCATTGTGAACAGACCTTCAGCATCTTATCACGTTCCTTCTGCCATGATTCCTGGTCAAGCTTTGCCATCCGCACGGCCTTGACAGCATCAAGAATGGGTGTGGCTTCCCCGGTTTCCGGGTCAAGAACACCAAGGGCTTTAAGGATAACTACCCGATCTGCTGCCGCCTGCTCATCATCGGGCAGTGGCAAACGAACACCAAGAAACCCCCAGGCGGTCTCATTTGTATGGGTACCATCAGGCAAATGACAGATCTGGCAGGTTGGCGCTGCAGCATCCGGCGGCAAATCACCGTTCTTCTTGGCAAACCAGCGCATCCCATGCTTTGAGCTGGACCACATTTCCCACTGAGGATGATCATAGCCCATATGGCACTGCTGACAGGCCCTGGGATTTTGTGCCTCTTTTTTGGAGAAAGAATGGCGGGTATGACATTCATCACAGGAGTTGTTCTGGTATCTATACCCCTTTTCAAGCTGTTCTTTCTTTTGTGCCTCTGTTTTGATACCCATATTATGGCAGCCGCCACAACCGCGACCACCCTCTATCAACTCGTCTGGAGCCATATGGGTTGCAGGGATGGCGTTAAGTGAAGTCCAGCCAAAATTATGCTTGCCGTGGGAAAACTGCTCAAACTGCTCTTCATGACATTCACCGCAAACAGCCTCATCAGGAAGGCGTGCCTTTTTATAATCCTCAGCCGTGCTATGATCTTCACCATGACATGTAGAACAGGTAACATCATTCTCCGCATGGGCACTTACACCATAATCTTTTACCATACCGGGTGAAACCTTGGTATGACACTCAATGCAGCCATCTTCCGCCATACTGTTCCCGGACATAAGTAAAAGGGTGGCTGTCCCAGCCAGCAAAGCGACTACTTTCTTTTTCATTGCCTCCTCCTTGTTTTTAGTACCTTTGAAATCTCTCCCGAAGTCAGAGCTTATACCCCGGCTTCTGAGGGTGCTTATTTTTTGTTACTAAAGAAAGGATTTCTGAAAGTACTTATCCCGTTTATCGGGGTTGAATTGGTAAAAGTAAACAAAACTCAACACATGAATGTAGCATATTTTCAAGTCAATATCCACCTTCCAAATCATTTTCATGAAGAAAACTTCTACCAAATAACATGCTGGTATCACACTCTTTTTCCTGTTACCACGGTGTGGCATTTCAACCAATTGAACCAACCATTCCCTCTCGTACGCCACCGAATATCACTACAGTTTTTAAACTCCGGTAAGATAGCTTATTCAGGAGCACTAGCTAGAAAAAAATCTTGACAAGGTAATTCAACAATGTAACATAAAATCAATTGCGCAATCGGTTGCGCAATCGCTGTTGTTTAATAAAATTATTTTAACAGGGGGGTAAGTTATGAGATTCACCAGAAAAATTGTTGTCGTCCTTCTATCACTTGCATTTGTTTGTTCTACCGCTGTTTTACCTGCTCTGGCTGGAGACAAGCCTGTTGTGGGCCTTGTTATGAAATCACTGGCAAACGAGTTCTTTAAAACTATGGAAGAAGGTGCCAGAAAATTTGCCGCAGAAGATGGTACTTTTACGCTGATTCCTGTGGGGATGAATTCTGAGACGGATATCGACACCCAGGTCAGCGCAATGGAGAATTTTATCTCCCAGAAAGTCGATCTGATTGTTGTGGCGCCAGCAGATTCCGTAGGTATGGTGACCCCTGTAAAGAAAGCCGTCGACGCCGGCATTACTGTTGTTAATTTCGATGTTACGTTGAACAAAAAAGCTTTAAAGGCAGGAGGGCTTCCTGCTGATTTTCTGTTTGTAGGGCCGGATAACGCCGATGGCGCTGAAATAGTAGGTGATTATCTTGGGAAAACACTGGGCAAAGGTGCCAAAGTCATCATCATCGAAGGAAATCCCGGTGCTGACAATGCACAGCAGAGAAAAGCAGGCTTCATGCGGTCTATCAAGAAATACAATCTTGAACTCCTCACCTCCCGCACCGCACACTGGGAAACAGAGGAAGCAAACACATTGATGACAAACCTGCTTACCATGCATCCTGATGTTCAGGGTGTGATGTGTGCCAACGATTCCATGGTTATCGGTGTAGAAAAGGCGATTGCTGCAGCGGGCCTGACCGGTAAGATTCAAATAGTCGGATTTGACAACATCGGTGCTGTTCAGGAACTTATTAAACAGGACAAATGCCTTGCCACCATTGACCAATTCGGTCCGGAAATGGCCGCAAACGCGATTAAAATCGGTTTCAAAATACTCGGTGGAGAAAAGCTTACAGGATGGCAGAAAACTCCAATTAAACTGGTAACAAAAGGCGATTTAAAATAGTCTGTCCGGTGATGAAAAGACAACAGGACCTGTTGTCTTTTCACCCTAATCGGCAACTGGTTGTGTTAGCTGTAAAGTCATTTTCTTGGCCCGACGAAGGATGAATAGCAACGAAAATATTTTAGAACTCAGGGGCATTACAAAAAAATTCCCAGGGGTCATTGCCTTAAAAAACGTGGATCTCAACATCAGAAATGGTGAGGTTCACGTACTTGTTGGAGAAAACGGGGCTGGTAAATCGAGCCTCATCAAGGTTCTGTGCGGGATCTATACTCCTGAAGAAGGTGAAATGACCTACCGGGGAAAGGTTTACACACCCCGAACCCCTTTTGACGCCATCGAGGCAGGTGTCAGGGTTGTTTATCAGGAGTTCAATCTTCTTTCCTATCTCTCGGTGGCGGAGAATATCTTTTTCGACAACCTACCCAGAAAAGGTGGCTTTGTCGATTTTAAGACGCTCTATCGCAAAACCGAAGAGTTGCTCAACGTTGTTGGCTTGAATATTTCACCCAAAACCCCCGTAGAGCTTCTGGGTGTGGCTCAGATGCAGCTTATCGAGATCGCCAAGGCGATTTCATCAAAAAGCGAGTTGCTCATTCTTGATGAGCCGACTGCAACCCTCTCGTCAAAAGAAATCTCCATGCTTTTCGGCATTATCTCCCGCTTGAAATCCGAGGGAGTTACAATTATTTATATTTCACATCACCTGCAAGAGGTTTTTGAAATAGGCGACCGAATTTCCGTCCTTCGCAACGGGGAAAATGCGGGCACACATTCAACAAGCAACATATCGATTCCGCAAATTGTTAAGATGATGGTTGGTAAGTCTATGGATGAAGAGTATCCATTCAGGGCCGAAATCAAACCAGGGGAAACGATTTTAAGTGTTAAAAACTTGAGATGCAAAGGAAAACCTTCCCCAATATCCTTTGAAGTGAGAAAAGGCGAACTCCTGGGAGTTGCAGGTCTGGTTGGCTCCGGTAGAACGGATGCAATGAGAGCCATCTTCGGGGCCGACTCCAGGGACAGTGGAGAGATCATACTGAATGGAAAGACGCTCACAATTAACAAACCAAAAGATGCTGTCCAAAATGGCATATGTCTACTCACTGAGGACAGGAAAACCCAGGGATTGATTCTCGAAATGCCCTGCTATGTTAATGTCACCCTGACAGACCTGCAGGCAGTTACCCAATACGGTTTTATCAACAATGATATTGAAAGAAAAGCCACGGACAAGCTGGTGAATGAGCTCGCCATAAAAACACCTTCCATCGATCAATGGGTGGGAAATCTATCCGGGGGTAACCAGCAAAAAATGGTTCTGGCAAAATGGCTGTTCAGGGAGACTGACGTTCTCATCTTTGATGAACCTACCCGGGGCATCGATGTAGGTGCAAAATATGAGATATATCTCCTTCTCTGGAAACTTGCCGCCGCAGGCAAAGGGATCATCATTGTCTCTTCAGATCTGCCGGAGATGCTAGGGATATGCCATCGCATAATTGTATTTTCAGACGGAATAATCACAGGTGAAGCAGTTCGCGAGAACTTCGACCAGGAAGAGATTCTTACAATGGCTTATGAGGGATATATGCAGGAGGATACGGTATGAATGCAAGGAAGATTACCTATCTGCTTCTAAGAGAAGCGGGTATTGGTGTGGCGCTTGTGCTTATCTGTGTTGTTTTTATTTTTGCCGCACCACATTTTGCATCATACAGAAATATGATGAATATTTTCACTCAGATAAGCATCAATACGGTGATTGCCGTAGGTATGACCTTTGTGATTCTTCTGGGTGGGATTGATCTTTCTGTAGGATCCGTCCTGGCACTATGTACCATTGTGGCCGGTCTTACAATTACCAGTGAGGCTCTGCCTGCGGGGCTTGCGATTACCTTAGCCGTATTCGCAAGCCTAGTGGTGGGAGCACTCTGTGGCCTGTTCAACGGATTTGTTTCCGAACGCTGGAGGATTCATTCATTTGTCGTAACGTTGGGGATGCTCAATATTGCCAGAGGGGCAGCACTCCAGATCAGCGACTCAAGAACGCTTTTCGGTTTTCCCGAGGCTTTCAGTAACCTGGGTGCCCAGACAGTATTTGGCCTGCCCGTCATTTTCATCATGGCCATGACATTGGTTATCATCTGCTCTATTATTTTAAACAGGTCCGTTTTCGGGCGGATGATATATGCCATCGGCAACAACGAGGAAGCTGTCAGGCTTTCCGGACATAATACCATCGTGTACAAAATCTCGGCTTATGTCATTTGCGGGGGTTGCGTGGGGATAGCCGGGATTATGTATATGTTAAGATTAAATATGGCCAGTCCAATACTGGGGGTAGGCTTTGAACTGAATGCGATAGCCGCAGTTGTTATTGGCGGAACAAGTATGATGGGGGGAAAAGGGTCACTGATCGGTACCTTTCTGGGTGCCTCTATCATCGGCGTTCTCAACAACGGTCTCCTGCTTCTGGGAATGGGCGATTTTGCAAGACAGATTGTCACTGGTCTGATAATTGTCGCAGCCGTTGTCATTGATACTTACAGAAATAAAGTTCTGCTTAAATTCCAGGAAAATGATTAACCGAGGTGCATACTATCGCTACTATTAAAGATGTAGCCAATATGGCCGGGGTCTCTACTACCACTGTTTCACACGTTATTAATAAGACCAGATTTGTGAGTAAAGATCTCATCGAACGCGTCAATGATGCAATCACCACGTTGAACTATCAACCTTATGGTCTGGCGCGAAGTCTGAGGAGAAAACAGAGCGGTACCATTGGTATTGTAATTCCGGATAATACAAACCCGTTTTTTGCCGAGGTTGTTCGGGGGATTGAGGATACATGTTTTGAAAACGGTTACAGCGTATTTCTCTGCAATTCCGACGGCAAACCAGCAAAAGAGAGAAACTATCTTCAACTGCTTATTGAAAAGGGCGTTGACGGCCTTGTTCTTGTTTCCACTGGTGATGACGAGGAGGCAATGCGATTACTTGAGAACAGAGAGATTCCTAAAGTAATTGTTGATCGTGAAATTTCAGGATTACACATGGACTCGGTGCTTGTCGACAATCAACAGGGGGGGTATAGCGCCGCCAGGTATCTCATAGAACTCGGGCATCGGACAATCGGTTGTATAATGGGGCCGTCCAACATAACCCCGAGTGGACAACGAATAGAGGGTTTTAGAAAAGGTCTGAAAGAGGGCGGCCTCCTTCTGGACGAAAACATGGTCGCAACTGGTGATTTTAAAAGCTTTGGAGGATATGAAGGATTCAAAAAACTGCTACGGGGTGAACTTGTCCCGACCGCGATTTTTGTCTGTAATGACATGATGGCCCTCGGTGCATTGAACGCAGCCCGTGAATTAGGGATAGATGTTCCTGAGCAGCTTTCTTTAATCGGATTCGACGACATTGCGCTTGCATCCCTTATCAATCCAAACTTAACAACTATCGCTCAACCAAAATATGAACTAGGCGAAACAGGTGCCGAACTCCTTTTGAAAAGGATTAACAACAAAGGCAGATCTGAGTCAAGAATCGTTAAGAAAACCCATCTGGTTATAAGAGACACATGTTTGCCAGCGAACAGCACTGACCGATAATAAAAGCAGGAATACTGTCATGAATATCCTTAATTTTGGTTCTCTTAATATAGATAAGGTGTATGAGGTCGATCATCTGGTCCGCCCCGGGGAGACAATTACCAGTAGAAGCTTTAGAGAATTTTGTGGAGGAAAGGGTTTGAATCAGTCTTTTGCCCTGGCAGCAGCGGGAGCAGAAGTGTATCATGCCGGCAAAATAGGGAGGGACGGTCTCCTTTTAAAAATGTTTCTTGAGAACGCGGGAGTCGATGTGTCGATGATCGGTGTCACTGAAGAGCCCACAGGCCATGCAAATATCCAGGTGAACCAGGATGGAGAGAATGCAATTGTGCTTTTTGGCGGTGCCAATCAGAAAATAACGGGAAAAGATGTCCGCATTATACTTAACAAGTTTGAACCCGGAGATTACATCCTGCTGCAAAATGAGATAAGCAGGATGCCGGAAATATTGAAACAGGCATCCCGTGCAGGTTTAACTATCGTCTTCAATCCAGCCCCGATGGGCCCCGAAGTTTTGCAATATCCCCTGGATGGGGTCAAATATTTTATTATGAACGAAATTGAAGGAGAAATCTTTACGGGAGAGACAGAACCGGAACATATCATATCCAGTATGCTCGCCACTTTCCCGGATGCAGCAATACTCCTCACCTTGGGGGAAAACGGCGTCTACTATACAGATGCTGGCAAGAAACTGTTTGTGCATGCGGAGAAAGTGACTGCTCTGGACACAACAGGGGCCGGAGATACTTTTGTCGGCTATTTTGTCGCAGAACTTGTTGCCGGCCAACCGGTGGAAAAGTGCCTGCGTACAGCCAGCCGGGCCGCTGCTATATGCGTAACAAGACAGGGTGCCGCTGATTCCATTCCCAAAAAAGAAGAATTATAATTTGATAGGGATCTAAGATTATGAGAATTGGACTGGGACAAATGAATACCGGGGACAAAAAACCAGATAACCTGGCTACTGCCGACACCATGATCAGGGAACTGGCCGACTGCGATGTTTCACTGGTTATGCTCCCTGAATATTTCAATTTTCTGGGGCCGGAAACACAGATGGCTGACAATGCGGAACCTGTCAGCTCTTCACCCAGTCTGGATATGATTAGGGAGAAGGCCGTAAAACATCAACTGCACATTCATATCGGCAGTTTTCTGGAAAGGGATGGGGATCATATATTCAATACCGGAATAGTCTTTAATCCGGCTGGCGAGATCATCGCAAAATACAGAAAAATCCATCTCTTTGATGTGGAAATCCCGGGAGGAAAAAGATATCTGGAATCTGAAACCATAACACCGGGTGATACTGTTGCGACCTTCGCAATAGACGATCTCACCTTCGGCATGAGTACCTGTTATGACTTGCGATTCCCGGAAATGTTTAGAAAATTAAGTGAAATGGGAGCAAATGTTATTCTTCTGCCGGCGGCCTTTACCATGCAGACAGGCAGGGACCACTGGGAGCTCCTTCTGCGGGCGCGTGCCGTGGAAAATCTCTGCTGGGTGGTGGCGGCAGGCCAGTACGGAACCAGCCCACCGGATAATATATGCTATGGCAGAACCATGGTCATCAATCCATGGGGTATAGTGACGGCCCAGGCCCCGGATGGTGTCCACACTCTCACCGCAGAAATCGACCTTGCCACACTCCACCAAATCAGAACTACCTTTCCTGCACTTAACCACAGAAGGGATATCTTTAAGTAGACTTGTATATCTTAAAATATTCTTCAACCCCCGGAATTCTGCCCAGCATGCCACTTATGGCAGTGAGTTCCGTGGAGGCAAGAAAGACCTTTGTACCGTCGCCAAGCCTGTTATCAAAGTTACGGGTCGAGGTGGAAATAACTGTGCTCCCCGGTCGTACCCGTGCCTGATTACCCATACAGAGGCTGCAGCCGGGAATCTCAACACGACACCCGGCCTGGGCAAAGACACTCATGCTCCCTTCTCTTTTTATAATATCGCGGTCGAGCCGGGTAGAAGGGGCAAGCCAGATCCGGCTTTCTGCGTATCCATCTTCGAGTAACCGTGCTGCTGCACGAAGATGACTCAGATGGGTCATACATGAGCCGATAAACGCCTCATCAATTGCGGTACCTGCAACTTCACTCAGCACCTTTACATCATCAGG
>DEIL01000101.1:0-9840 GCA_002352445.1 Desulfobulbaceae bacterium UBA2775 | reverse complement strand
GAAGAATCACTCAATTCAAAGGCCTCCTCCACCGTCAGGTCATCGATTCCCTCAATCTCCAGGATGGTTCCGGCAAAGATATTCTTTTTCCCTTTTTTAGCTACAGTCAGCAGCTCCTGGCGGATCGCCTCAAGGGGAATACTGTTCACCATATCCCTGACAGTGATTCCCGGCTTCCTGCTGCCTTTAAATCTGACCAGAACAGATTCCGGCATTTCCAGAGGCATAAAGCCGAGGGCTCCGGCAAAGGCTACAAGTCCGGACCCAGCGGGGAAAGAGATGCCGAGGGGAAACCGAGTATGGGAATCACCCCCGGTACCGACACTGTCTGGTATCAGCATTTTATTGAGCCAGGAGTGGATAACGCCGTCTCCGGGTTTAAGTGCCACTCCACCGCAACTTACTGCCGTTTCCGTCATTGCCTCCCAGCGGTCAAAATCGGCAGCCTTTGGATAGGCGGCGGTATGGCAGAAGGACTGCATAAAAAGATCTGTTTTAAAACGGAGACATGCAAGTTCAGCAATTTCCTGGACTGTCATGGGACCTGTGGTATCCTGGGAACCCACCGTACTGGTCTTTGGCTGACAGACGGTTCCAGGGATTATCCCCTCGACCCCGCAAGCCCTGCCCACCATCTTCTGCGCCAGGGTAAACCCCTGGCCCGATGCTGGAACAGGGTTTTGAACCTCCCTGAACTTTGGATACTCCATGCCGAGCACATCACAGGCATCATGACTCAACTGCCTGCCGATAATCAGATTGAGGCGGCCACCGGCACGATATTCATCAAGAAGAGTTACCGGCGGAGCTGCCATTGGAATTTCTCTGCCATCAGAAGTGGTCAATTTCCAGTTGAGTAGATCAAGGACAACTTCATCGCCGGTGTTAAGCCCGGTCACATCACACTGGAGAGGCAATACGCCGGCATCACGGGCTGTAGCATAGAAGATCGGGGCTATTGTGCCGCCCAGAACCACACCACCTCTTTTTTTATTGGGAATAGACGGTATATCTTCACCTATATGCCATACCAGTGAATTAATAGCTGATTTTCTCGACGAACCGGTTCCCACCACATCTCCGGCAAAGGCGATATTGTTCCCCTGTTTGCGATAAGCACTAATTTGTTTTATGCCATCAGGAAAGCGTTTATAACCAAAGAAGGTGGCATGCAGCGGAATATCCGCACGTGACTGCGCCTGGTTACCGGGAGAGAAATCGTCTGTATTAATCTCACCTTCCACCTTATAGATGGTAAACTTCATGGTTTCAGGCAGTACCAGCCCACCTTCGAACCACTCCGCACGGGCCCAGGAGATCAAGACCTCTTTGGCCAGGGAATTGGTCTTTGCCAGGTTAACAATTTCATCAAACGATTCATATACCTTGATTGTCTGTTTCAAGCCCTGGGCCGCTGCTTTTGCCAGGTCGCCCTGAAGCAGCCGAATCAAAGCTGATACGTTATAACCACCTCCCATCCGCCCAAGCATCGCCACAGCCTTTTTCGGCCCAAAATCCTGTACAGTTGTTCTGCCCAGAGCAACTTCCTCCAGCCACCGGGCTTTTTCACGGGCGGCCTTGCTCACCCCCGGCTCAACTCTTGTCTCAAGAAGATCCAGGAGATAACCGCTTTCCGGATCATCCTGATCAAGCATGGCTGTCAGCTCTTGCACTTGAATGGGGTTCAGGGGCAATGGAGGTAATCCGCTCTGGGCTCTTCTGGTTACGCCTTCTCTATATGTCTCAATCATTTCTTATTTATCCTCCGGCAACATAGTAACACTGTAAAATATTAATGAATTATCCAGTTGTAGGCTCATTTCAGAAAAGAGATTCAGCAAATATTTTATCTCCAGGTGAACGCTCTGCAAGATGGGCCATTTCCACCGTAAGTGCCACCAGATCAGCATTATCTTTAGCCAATGAGCCATCCGGCAGCCGCAGATTATTTTCAAAGCCCACACGGGCGTGACCTCCGAGCTCTACAGCCTGTTTCATCACAGAATGTTCATTTCCACCAAAAGCACATACCATCCACCTGCTGTTGCGTTTTAGTGGTTCCAGGTAGTCATGAAGATTATAAAATGGTCTGCCCTCCTCTCCATAACGCCCTAGAACAAAAAGCAGAAAATGGTTTTTACCCGGCAAAACCCCCTGTTCGCACAACTGCTCATACCACTCAACATCTTGCGGGCTATAGAGAATATATTGAGCAAGAGTACCGGCCTGGTGTAGTTGGGAAAAGAATTTTTCTGCTCTTTCAAACCATTCCCGGTCTTTCACAAATTCACGCAGACCACAGGAAAGACAGTGGGGGGCCAATTGCTTCATCAGATCAATCTGTTCAACAGTCTTAAAAACTCCTGCAGCTTCAGAAGTAACCTGGATCAGCATTTTATCGCCAACAGCAGCTTCGATCTCTCTAATTGCGGGCTGATAATATTCAGGAGAAAGAGTATGTTTACCTTTGCTGTCCCGGACATGCAAATGCACCATTCCCGCACCTTCTTCTGCACAGGCCGCTGCTGTGCGAGCCAGTTCGGAAGGGGTAAGTGGTAATTGAGGATGATCTTTCTGGGTTTTGCGGGCACCGTTTGGAGCAACAGCTATCAGTATAGATGCAAGAGAGTTTTCATTCGATGTTGAACGTCCGATGTTCGATGTTCGACGTTCAACATCACTACCCCCCATGAACAATCCCCGCAGCAATACCAAGCTCGGGAGTAACACTATAAAAACTAACCACAGGAGGATTTCCACCACCAATTTTATGGGCGGCAGCTCCGGCAATCCATGTATGAAGCTCCATGGCACCAATACCGGCCTCAGCTACCAGTGCATTCTGATCCCAATTATCAAATTCCTCCAGCCTGTTTGCGGTCAACACTTTGAGAAAACGTTGATCCGCCTCTGCATTGAGATGCATTTGCGCAGCCGTCCGCTCACCCCGGGCGATCATTTCAGCACCTTCATGATGCATGACATCCAGCCGTTCAAGCCATTGTTTCTTCGTCAGAGACTGAGGGTCATCTCCACCTGAAATCTGCCATGCGGTCACCGGGTCTTCACCATCACCCAAGGCTGGATAATAGCGCGTGGGATGATGCGACATCCCTCCAGAGGCAAGTATCAATACCCGCTTTCCAGTTTTTTCCACAAAACGCCCAACAGCTTCACCCAATTGGCGGGAGCGCTTAAAAGGGACAAAGGGTTGAGTGATACAGTTTATAAAAATTGGGATTATTGATCTTTTTGCCAGCCCTCCCAGCATAATATGAATAGTCTGTGAAAAAGCATGGTCAACGGTCATAGTATGGGAAACTGCAGTATCAACACCATTTTCACGTAGATCCACAACCAGCTTCTCTGCTATATCTGCCGGCACCTGCAGCGGTCCGGGGAAACCGCCTATATCACCGGTGGCTTCGGCTTGAAAACCGACACAAAAGGCCGGCATATTCTTCATGAAAAACCCGTTAAAATGGTCGGAGCCAAAGGCTATGACAAGCTGAGGATCAAAAGTGTTGATCGCGTCGGCCTGCTCTTTAAATGTACGCTGCAATGCATCCCAGTCAGCAGGTTCTCTTTTAAAACAATACAGGAGCGGGCTATGGGAAGCACATATTAATCTGGTAGTCATTGTAATCTTATTCCTCTAATTTTTTCCCGGTCATCAATACCGGTCCTCTGTTCTCAGCCGCTGTAAATATCCGCTCAATATGTCTTCTGTGTATCCGCCACCTTCCATCGGAAGAGCGGAGATACTCATCGATAAAATCAGCTACCAGAAAGGGGGTTGCAGGTGAAATCGGAGGAGGCATATCACAACCAAATGTCAGACATACACTCTTACCTGTGGCATTCCGTGAGTCGAGCATCGCAATTTTCAGACCAGTCTGCAGGTGCCGGGAAGTTCGTACTCCCACAGCTATCCGTTCTGACAACAGCGCATGGACTTCACTCCTGCCTTCACTCACCCGGCTGCCATGGCTGTAGCTGCAATCCTCTGTGAAAAGATCAGCAAGTTCGTCGACCATGTCATAATCAAGATAGTGGCAGAAATCACGGTTAAGGTCTTCAATTGCCAGCCGGGTTTCAATCCTTTCTATTCGCTTTTCGGAAGTCTCCATAAACCGATTTCCCTCTCTTCTATGATCACAGGATTAATTTGAGTACCCAGGGTTTCGATATTGATTTCTATCGGCCCACCAGTAAGCTGCAGATTCGCCTGGTGGATGGATTTCCTGTTTTTGGATGGTTTGAACGCGGTTCCGCAGGAGATTATATCTCCTGCAGATAGTGTCTGAAACTGACTGATAAAACTAACAATCTCTGCCACTTTGTAATTATAGTAGCAGGTATTGTCTTCAGCAACTGTTTCCCCGTTGACCCGGCAGCTGACCAACAAGTTATCCGGATCATCCACCTCATCTCTGGTAACCAGCCAGGGGCCGAGTACACCGAAATTATCGGTACCTTTATATCTTCCGGCATAGGAGAGGTGCTGCTCTCTCTGTTCTATCTTGTCTGAATCTTCTTTGGATGCATAGAGAGCCTGATAATGAAACAGGTCCTCCGCCCGCATCCCGTTTCCTGTTATGTCATTAAAGATTGAATAGCCATAAATATAGTCCAGGGCCTCTGTGGCATTCACATCCCTCGCAGTCTTGCCGATTACCAGGGCCAGTTCAGGTTCTGGATGAACACTGCCATAATAGGTTCGCACAGTTACAGTCTGCATGTGTCCAACCAGGCAGGACGGGGGTTTTAGGAAAAAAGCAGGGTGGCCCGGTGCCGAGATCTTTCTACTGTTGCTTGCCGAATTATTAAGCGCTATTCCACAGATTTTTCCAGGATGGACCACCGGAGGCTGATATATGATCTCTTCTTCCGTTACAATAGCACCACTATTTTGGGAAGCCAGAGCCGTGGCGGCCAGAGCCAACCCTTCCCCCTCCAGCCTGATAAACTCGACCATGGTTTCGGGAACCACAATTTCCGGTGCCAGGGCAAGCTGCAGATCGACTATCTTCATATCACTGTTCACCACACCGATACGATCTTTGCCCCGATGGCTGAAACTGAGCAATTTCATTTCAATCGCCTCTCTTTTTTATTTCAATTGCACAACAGACAGCATTCCAATATCTTGTTGAGAAAATTAAGACAACATTTGCAGATGTCAAATAATCGCAGAATTACACTCTGGCTATGTTTTTATACCCTGGGGAAATACTGAACTGATTCAAAGAATTCTGACCGCGATGGATGGGATAAGTACAGATCAGTTGGTTAGTATCCATCCAGAAACGGTCTTTTTGTTCGACCTCGACGTTATACTCAAAAAATAATCCTCCGGTAAGGGGGGAACGAGACTCCGAGATATCACTTATATGCCTGTGGTTATTTTTTCCCCATGCCTTGATCTCGAACAAAAAACCTCGTTTCTATATGGACACTGGTTGTATCTTACTCGGAGGGAAAAATGATAGGGAACAGGCTATTCTGTGCATGCTTGTGGTGCATTTTAACAAGCTCTTTTGAACGTTCCACATCTTTAATACGGATTGCTTCATAGAGATCATTATGTTCTTCCTTGATTTCCAGAATACGATTCATGCGCAAATCCTCAGTGCGAAATCGCAGAAATATCTTCTGGCATATATCTCGATACTGTACTGATAAAATTTCATTTTCTGCCATATCTATAATTGCTGCATGAAATTTCGTATCGAGTATAAACAGTTTCCGGTCAACATGACCTGAAATAGTTTTTTCGTAATCGAGTTTTCGCTTTTTTACGTTCTCAATTTTTTTATCGGTCATTTCCCGGATAGCTTTGCCAAGGAAACCAACCTCAAGTATCTCCCTTATCTCAAAAAGATTCTCCGCCTCCTCGAGAGTCAACCTGTGGACAGAGTACCCCTGATTTGGCACAAAATCCAGATACCCCTCCTGAGCCAAAATCGAAAGGGCATTATTTACAGGTGTTCTGCTCACACCAAGTTGCTTTGCGAGGTCAATAAAAACTAACCTCTGCCCGGGAACAATTTCATAGTGAAGCATCAACTCTATAATCTGTTGGTACACTTTAAGTGTGAGATTACTGTATTTCTTCAATATTTTCTTTCCCGGTTTTTTATTCAATGTGTACTTTCAATGCAATTTGATATGATCTGATGATGCAAAAAGACCATCACATTTAATGTAATTTACCCCTGTTGTGATTGCAAAAAAAAATCCCCTCTTCAGAATCCTGTAGTTTAATGTAGCCAGTGGTGTTCAATCTACATCTTTTCAAGAAGTTAGAGTAACTGTCAACTCTCGTTAATATTACATAATAAATAGTATGTCAACCAGGATAGCCCCGCAATAGTGGAAATTTTACGCTCCCCACATATGCAGTTTTGTACTTAGTGTCATACCAACCCTGAAATGTCACACCAACTGTCATTCAAAAATTGATACTACCTGGGAACCTGCTCTATTACTTGCCACCCATTTTTCCACCTGTTGATATATCATCTATATTGACAACCACATTACATGCAATACAGTATCTAAATGAGCACCAAACATGGAGCATATGAGGTTATCATTGATTACAGTCACACCAAAAGCAACCAGAGCAATGGTTGAACACCTGCAAGGTGAAAAAAAAAGCACAGTACGAATTTTTCTTAAAATGGGCGGCTGTGGCATGCGTTCTTTCGGTATTGTTCTTGAAGAAACCTTACCATCCGATAAAATATTTGAAATTGCCGGAGTTACCTATATTATAGATCACCTTTTACTGAAAAAATTCGGCCCCATCAAAATTGACAGCGACGGTTTCAGTTTCCGGTTAAGTGGTAAGGGGATCCATCCACCGTTAGGCTGTGGCACCTGTGGTTATGGCTGCGGCACCCGAGGTGGTACACCATGCTCAGGAGTCTGTGCCACCTGTGAAAACCCATGTCCCACCGGGCAGCGAATCAGAGCCAGAAGAATGATGCGGAATAAATATTGAAAAAAAAAAGATTTCATGTAATATGAGTTACGGTTTATGTTACTTAGTTGCAAAGGGTGTGGTGTGTAATTACTGTCATTGCATGTAATTTCCCATACATCAATTGCTCATCATTTAACTGGACGTTCTGAAAGAAGGCCCCACAACCAGCACCAGAGGAGATCTATATCGATGGAACCTATCAAAACGAAAGACAAGACAGTCTTGAGAGCCCTGGGCCTCGGCGGTTACTTCGGCGGTGGAGCCGAGGGAATGGTTGATGTCAAAGACGGTAAGATTGTCCGCATCCGTCCAATGCAGTACGGATGGAAATACAAGAAAGAGGATGTTCGCCAATGGAAGATGGAGCGAAACGGAAAAACCATCGAGCCTACGTGGAAATCTCTGCCGGGACCTTTTTCTTTAGCATATAAGAAACGTGTTTATTCTCCCAACCGAATCCAGTTCCCAATGAAAAGGGTTGACTGGGATCCACATGGAGAGCGCAACACTCAAAACCGCGGAAAGTCCAAATATGTCCGCGTATCCTGGGATGAAGCTGCTGACCTCATCGCCGGTGAAATACGTCGCGTCCATAAAGAATATGGCTACAATGCCATTCTGATGCAGGGCGACGGCCATGGCGAATGCAAAACGATCAATACTCCGCACGGCCATCCCGGAGTACTGCTGGAATATCTTGGTGGATTCACCCTGCAGGTCAGAAACCCCGATAGCTGGGAAGGCTGGTACTGGGGCGCAAAGCATGTGTGGGGCCAGGGTGCTCAGGGCATAATGTACCCTGCCGCTAATATAGTAAAAGACACCATTGAGAATGCCGACATGGTTCTCTTCTGGGGTTGTGATCCTGAAACCACTCCATGGGGTTTTGTCGGCCAGTTTGCAAGCCGCCTCTCTTACTACTTCACTGAAGTCGGTATCAAGCAGGTTTATGTCTGCCCTGACTGCAACTACGGGGCTGCCATCCATGCCGACAAATGGATTCCTGTACTACCCAATACCGATGCTGCCCTGCAGCTTGCCATCATCTATATGTGGATCACCGAAGGCACCTACGATAAGGAATATGTTAAAACCCATACGGTCGGTATGGATAAAGTTGCCGACTACGTGCTCGGCAAAGAAGATGATATTCCTAAAACTCCTGAATGGGCCTCCGAGAAATGCGGTGTGCCACCATGGACTATCAAGGCATTGGCTCGGGAGTTCGCGGAAAAGACTACCTCTATCGCCCATTATTTTGGCGGCGGTTTTATTCGGGGGCCATTCGCCCATGAACCTGCCCGGCTGGAATGTATTCTGCTGGGCATGCAGGGTCTAGGCGGCCCCGGTGTTCATCAGCACCAGTTCACCTATTTCGGCCTGCCTCGTGCAGAAGGACTGGGCGGTACCTTCTTCTGGAACCCTGAGATTGAGGAACGCATTGCCCTGCCGGTGCTTAGTGCGGTGAGTGCCTGGCAGCAACAGGTCATTCCGAAAACACTTATTCAAAATGCGATTCTCTCTGACGAACCGATCACATTCAGAGGAACCGGAGCACAAAACGCCCTGGTTCATGATCAATTTGTCGAGTACACCTTCCCGATACCCAAGGAAGAAAAGGGATCAAAGATCCATATGATATGGACTGACAGCCCATGCAGAATTACCTGCTGGAATTACGGCCATGAAACTGAGTTGGCCATGCAGAGTTCACAGGTCGAATGCATCGTCGCCCAGCATCCCTGGCTGGAAAACGATTGCCTCTACGCCGATATCATCCTGCCGGCAAATACTTATATGGAAGTTGACGATATCGTCACCAACATTCGTCAGGGCACAATGCAGCCCAATATCATGATCACCGAAAAAGCCATAGAGCCAATCGGCGAATCGAAAAGTGATGCTGAATGTGTTCTCGAGGTTGCCAAAAAATTTGAAGGCATGGAAGAGCAGATGACTGAGGGAAAAACCACAGAGGATCTGCAGAAACTCATTTGGGGTTATATGGGTGGTGAAAAACTTGTCACCTGGGAACAGCTGAAGGAAAAAAGCTACTGGATTTACCCAACTGCCCCTGACTGGGAAGATGATCCTCCAGGATTTCGCGAATTTTACAATGATCCTGAAGGAAAGCCACTCAATACCCCTACGGGAAAACTTGAATTTTACTCAGAAGCTCTGGCTAAAGCATACCCTGATGACAAGGAACGCGGCCCTATCCCTAAATGGATCGAGAAAAGCCATAATCATGACGAGCGGCTCTCCAGTCACCGGGCTAAGATGTTTCCACTGCTGATCATGTCCAATCATGGCCGCTGGCGCGTTCATGCACAATGTGATGATATTACCTGGACCCGGGAAACTCCTACCATGAAAGTTACCGGGCCTGATGGATATAAATACGAACCATGCTGGCTGCATCCTTCTGAGGCAGAAAAGCGTGGTATAAAAGCCGGAGATATTGTCAAGGTCTTCAACGAACGTGGCATCGTTCTGGCGGGAGCATATATCACAGAGCGTGTGCGTCCAGGAATAGCCTATGTTGACCATGGCGCCAGACATGATCCGATCAAAACAGGTGAAATTGAGAGAGGCGGTGCAATTAACGTCATTACCCCCGGAGCCGTCACTTCAGATAACTGTGTCGGCCAGATAGGCGGTGGTTATCTTGTTGAAGTACAAAGGGTAAGCGGAGAAGAGATGGATAAATGGAGAACTGATTTTCCAGAAGCATTTGCAAGAAAATATGATGCGGCAGCAGGTCTTCGTTTCGATGCCTGGATTGTTGATGGAGGTGACAAATAATGAAAGTATTTACTGTAGATCTGTCTCTTTGTAACGGCTGCTAC
>DEIL01000011.1:359-7735 GCA_002352445.1 Desulfobulbaceae bacterium UBA2775 | reverse complement strand
CCTGTCTGATTTTTGCAAGAGTTGCCAGCCCCTTCTCCAGACCGGGACCACGATAGGAAGAGAGCGATGTTCGGTTAGCCTTATCAAACGATGCTTTGAAAACATAAGAAATTCCAAGTCGCCGGCTAATTTCCTGCATTGTTTCGGCAACTTTACGGGCCAGATCTTCTGATTCAAGAGCGCAGGGGCCACCAATGAGCAGGAGTGACTGGCCGGAGCCGACTATAATCGGAGAGCCGGACGGGGTTTCAATGGAAAGGGAGATTTCCAGCATATCATTTTTACCCTTGGTAACCTATCGTCCTTCCCGCTTTTTTTTGAGTGCTGCGGCGATAAAATTCTTGAAGAGTGGATGGGGTTTCATCGGTTTGGATTTGAATTCAGGGTGAAATTGACAGCCGAGAAACCAGGGGTGATCCTCAATTTCAATGATTTCAACGAGGTTGTTGTCCGGAGATGCGCCGGAAATGACAAGACCGTTTTCTTCCAGCCGCTGACGATAGTCGTTGTTAAATTCATAGCGGTGGCGATGACGTTCGGAAATCTCATCCACGTTGCTGTAGGCCTTTGAAGCCCTTGTATCTTTTTTCAGTACGCAGGGGTAAGCACCAAGACGCAGCGTACCCCCAAGGTCTGATTCTTCGTCTCGAATCTGCTTTTCGTTGGTTCTGTAATCAAACCATTCTTTGATCAGGTAGATGACCGGATCAGGTGTTTTTGCATCCATCTCTATGGAATTCGCTTTGGCCAGTTTCAATTTGGCTCTGGCAAACTCAACAACTGCGAGCTGCATACCCAGGCAGATGCCGAAGAAGGGGATGTTATTTTCCCGGGCATAGGTGATCGCCTTAGTTTTGCCCTCGGATCCTCTTTTGCCAAATCCGCCGGGAACCAGGATTCCGTCACATCCTTCCAGAAGGGTTGCAGCGTTCTGAGATTCAAGGTCTTCAGCGCTGATATAGAGCAGATTGACCTTGGTATCGTTGGCAATTCCACCATGTACCAATGCTTCGTGCAGGCTTTTATAGGATTCTGTCAGATCCACATATTTTCCGGTAATGGCGATGGTGACATTTTTTTTCGGGTTTTTTATTTTACGAACGAGCTCTTCCCAGGGTTTGATATTGGGTTGGCCTGTCCAGATATTGAGCAGCTCAAGAATTTTGTTGTCCAATCCCTCTTTATGTAAATAAAGTGGTAATTCATAGATGGTATCAACATCAATTGCGGTGATAACGGCATCTGGCGGGACATTACAGAACAGTGAAAGCTTTGCCTTCAGATTGTCTTCCAGGGGGACTTCAGTCCGGCAGACCAGAATATCCGGCTGAATACCATCTGCCCGCAGTTCCCTGACGGAGTGTTGGGTTGGTTTGGTTTTAACCTCCCCGGCAGTTTTTATATAGGGTACCAGGGTAAGGTGGATATATATCGAGCGTTCTTTTCCCAGGTCTCCACGCAGCTGACGAATCGCTTCAATAAATGGCAGCCCTTCAATATCACCTACTGTACCGCCGATTTCGATGATGGCGATATCGGAACTACCGTCAAGTTGCAGAACGGCAGCCTTTATTTCGTCGGTTATGTGGGGGATGACCTGAACTGTTCCACCAAGATATTCCCCCCGCCTCTCTTTCATGATTACAGAGTAATAAATGCGACCGGAGGTATAGTTGTTTTTCTGGGCCATAACGGCATTGGTGTAACGCTCGTAGTGCCCCATGTCGAGATCGGTTTCGGCTCCATCGTCGGTCACATAAACCTCCCCATGCTGGAAAGGATTCATGGTTCCCGGGTCAACATTGATATACGGGTCGAGTTTCTGAAAGGTAACAGTAAGCCCCCGGCTTTCAAGCAGGGCACCTATAGCGGCTGATGCCAGTCCTTTACCCAGAGAGGAGAGGACACCGCCGGTCACGAAAATAAACTTGGTCCGTTTTTTATTATTTGTATTTTCCATGGCTGGCACTATAGCAATGGAGCCTTAATTATGAAACAGAAAATTGGCTTTTCCTGCGAAAAAAATTGGCCATTTTGTCTGGCGTAACCTGACTGACTGATGGGGTCTGTTGTGTTTGTAAACTTGTCAATCTGGATGGCACCGTAAAAATAGTTTGACCTGATCTTTACTCCGGGTTGAAGAATTCTCCGATTTTCCGGTAAACAGCTGCACACTCTTCCTGTACAAGATTTTCCATGTTTATGAATGCGTGGGTCATATCGTTGAAATAAAGGTGTTCTACTTGAATGTTCGTTGATTTAAGTTTTTCGATATAAGCATAGCCTTCATCCCGTAGAGGACAAAACTCAGCAGTAATCATAAGCGTTTGCGGTAACTTGTCTGTGAAATCCATATACAGGGGAGAGGCTTCCCTGCGGTTTTCTCCATTTTGGAAATAATTATCAAAATACCAGCTTATTTTCTTTTTCTCCAAAAGATACCCGGCACCATTTTCCTCCATGGACGCTGAATTCATGGTGTAGTCAAGGCCAGGATAAATTAAGGCCTGGCGCTGGATATTGATCCCGGCATCATGCTGAGCCATGTGAGCCACGGTAGCACACATGGCACCTCCGCCACTGTCCCCGGCTATGGAAAGCCGGCGCTGATATTTAAGTCCTCTGCCATCAAGTGTGGTCCAAATACGCTGAGCAACATTGTAACCATCCTGGAGACCTGCCGGGTAGGGACACTCGGGGGCCAGCCGGTATTCAGGAGAGACAACAATATGTTGGGATGAAAGCGCAATTTTTCGGCAAATGGGGTCGTAGACAGTCACATTACCTGCCATATGACCTCCACCGTGATAATAAATCAGGACTGGAAGATGTGAGTCTGGATCGGGGTGATAAATTCTTACCGGGACTGAATAATCGGGAGCGTCCACCAGGTCATCCTGAACCCATGAAATTTCCGGCCATTTTGTCACCAGTCCCCGGGTCAGTTTGGCAAGTCCCTCTCTTGCGTTGGTGGGTGTTTGCTTGAATCCGTTCTCCAGCAGCTCTTTTACGAGCCGGTTATAATTTTCAAGCCATTGCTGAAGTTTCTGTGATACGTGGCGCATAGATCCATCTCATACAAGATAAACTCGTAGAAAGGTTATTCGAAGTAACAGGTGGCCAGGGCCTAGCGTGGCGGACTGACGAATGCTTCGCCGTCCAGTACCACTGTGCCCTCCTGATTGGTGCAGGTGGTTTTCAGGCGCACACGCTTTTTTTCGACCAGGATTTCAACCACTTCCACTGTGGCAGTGACGGTATCGCCGATGACCACCGGAGCCTTGAAATTGAGAGTCTGCTGCAGGTATATGCTGCCTGGTCCGGGCAACTGGGTACCCAGTAGGTTGGAGATAAAACCGGCTGTCAGCATGCCGTGGGCAATGCGGGTTTTAAAAGCAGTATTTTCGGCATAGGCTTGATTGATGTGGGCAGGATTAAAATCCCCGGTTATTCCGGCATAAAGATAGACATCTGACTCTGATATGGTTTTGCTGAACCGGGCGCTCTGCCCAAGTTCTAACTCATCGATAGTTTTACCTTGCATTGCTGCTCCTTTATATTTAGCCCATCTGGAATACAAAGTTTTTACGATTCCATCTGTTAAACAGGGTCGGTAGCCTGGGTAGATGAAATGTGCTTCCTAAAAAACGAGAAAAGATTTTCTAAGGCACTAAAACCAGGAGCGATGGCTCCAGATATCTTCTTCCAGAGATTTTTTATCCTTCTCCAGCTGTAGAAACATGGATCCGTTCTGAATAGCCAGGCCACCTTGATGGGCAAGTGCTTTTACCATCATTATAACATCGTCAGGATATTGCCGCTGGACGTCACTGTAAAGGCGCAGAACTCCAATAACTTTTTCACGCACCATTACAGGAGTGACGATCATGGAAACTATGCCCTCTTCTTTCATGGCTGTCTTGAAGCTAATGCGATTGTCAGTACTGATATCGCTGATGATTGTGGTCTCACCTTTTAATGCACTCTGGGCTGTTTCCGTGGTCGTGGTACGCGCTCTTTCGAGAAATTCATCGCTGAGCCCATGGCTCGCCACAAGCTTTAATTTTTCCTGCCCATCATCTAAAAGACGAATGACAGCCCCTCGCATACCCAGCTTTTCACAGATATTGACAGTCAGGTTGTTAAGGATTTCTTGGATGTCTAAAGATGAATTGATGCTTGTGGACAGTTCCAGAAATAGCATGGCATTTTTATGCATACGTCGGTGCAACCTGTTATTTTCGATGGCGATCCCGCCCTGATCAGCAAGAGCACATAAAAAATTGATTTCTTCCGGTTGAAATTCCCGTCGTACATCAGTATAGAGCGTCAATATACCGATAAGCCTGTTTTCGACTCTTACCGGCACGGTGAGCAGCGACGCAATCCCCTCTGTTTTTTTGGCCTCATGGTTTTCCAGGCGCGGGTCACTGGTGGCGTCGAGAAAAGCGAGATGCCCCTTTTTCTCCAGAGCGGTTACGATCTTGCGCGCTTTGATTGGGTTGGCATGAAGGTACTTCTCCGACAGGCCGGCCTGTGCCATGGGCACAAAGAGATCCTGACGCTCATCTGCCAGGAACAGGCAGGCCGCCTTGCCTCCCATTGAGCTAATGGCATTGTCGACAATCAGGTTCAGCAAGTCTTCCCTGGTTGCTGCCGTACCGAAAGCTTTGCTTATCCTGCAAAACGATTTGAAATAGTCTGTCTCCCTTGTCATCGGGTATCTCCTCCTGATCTAATCTATCTGAATTACGTGTTTGCTTTTTTTGTCCTGCGTGGCTTATTTGCTCCCGCAGCCGTTTTATCGGTTGTGGTTTTTTTTCGCGGCGCCCTTTTTCTCGGTATCTGGTCTCTCTCTTTTAACCAGCCGGCGATCTTGGGGGCAAACTCTTTCTGGTATTTTGAGCTTACATAGATGCCTATATGACCGGTATCCAGGCAGATGTCTTCGGTATCCTTGCTGCCAACGTGTTTGACCAGCTGATCGCAGGCCTCAGGCGGAACCAGGTGATCAAATTTACCATAGATATTGAGTAGCGGCATGGTCAGTTTCTTGAGATTAACCAGTTGTCCACCGATCTCCAGCTGGTTCTTCAAGAGCTTGTTGCCCTGGTAGCAGTCCTTGATGAATTGACGAAAAACTTCCCCGGGCAGGTCAGGGCTGTCAAAAATCCATTTCTCCATGCGCACGAAATTCTCTACGAACTGCTTGTTGTCATTATGCTCCATAAAGCCGACGTACTTATCAATCATCAAGCGGGCGGGATTGAGCAGTAGAAAGCCAAGGTTCATCATATCGGCTGGCAGGTTGCCGAAGGTGTCCACCACCCGGTCAACATCGATATTCTCCATCCACACGTGCAGCAGTCCTTTTTTCGTATCAAAGTTGGTGGGTGTGACCGTGGTGATCAGATTTTTGATTTTTTCTGGGTACAGGGCGGAGTAGATAACACTGAAGGTTCCCCCCATGCAGATCCCCATGAGGTTAATTTTTTCGATTTTATGGCGCTCGCGGATGAAATCTACGATGTTGTCCATATAACCGTTGATATGATCATCGAAACCGAGGAAACGGTCTTTTCGCGTGGGATAACCCCAGTCAATCATGTACAGATCAATGCCGCTGTCCAGAAAACGCTCGACTACGCTTCGGCCAGGCTGCAGATCCAGCATGGTCTCACGGTTGATCAAGGCGTAAGTCACCAGCAGGGGCGTTTTATAACGGCTTTTAGTGCGGGGCAGGTAATGCTTCAGTTTGACCCGGTCTTCCTGGTAAACTACCTCATACGGGGTCTGGGCGATAGCGGTGTCCAAATCCTCCAACAGTACTTCCGATGCTTTGCTGGCACGGGATTGTACCTTTTCCGCTTCTTCTGCCAGTTTTGACAGAATTAAATCCACAGGAATTTTGGATTGGGTCATACACTCCCCCTTTAGGATCGGAATGAAAGGCTATTTTTTAAGCTCTTTCTCAAGAATGCGAAATCGTTTTTTTAATTCATACAGTTCACGGGCCATATCATCCATATCGCTCCTTTTAGCGATTGGAAGCGAGCCCAGCAGGTCTTCGAGAGCCGAGTCCCGGGCTGCTGAGAAATCGGCCAGGGTATTGAGCGTCCTGGCCAGCGTTTCAACATATTCCGGTGTTTGGAAAAGGGTCATATAGTGACCTTCAAGCACTTTAACCCACATGTTGTAATAGACCCTGCTTTCATCCGGTAGAGCTCCGTTTTCAGCCATTTCTCCAACTTTTTCCTGCATTACCTGCATTGTCTGGTTGAATGGAAGGGATAAAAGATTTAAAAATTCAGCAAGGGTAGATTGAAGCAGGTTGTATTTATCAGCAACCTGATTGGCTTTTTCCTGATAGGTGCGCATCAATCCCAGCTGTGGTATCTGGAAGAATTGCTTAAACTCCTTTTCATAGATATCGGTCCATATGCGGAAAATGTTTTCATCGATATCCTGGAATTCATAAGCCTCTGCCGTGGCACCCATCCGGCTAAAGCGTTCACTTAGACTCTGCTGCATTTCTCCAAAACCATTTAAAGAGCTCTGAGACAGTTTGAGCAGCATTTCCGGCATGGCGCCGCTCCCTTTAAGAAGCGCAGACATGGACTCTGGCGCCGCCATGGCGTTAGCCATGGATTGCCAGTTTTTAAAAGCCGCATCCATGGTCGCCTGGGCTTGCGGACTGGCTCCTTTACCCGCCACAGTCCATGGTTGTTGCTGCCCCTGAGTGGCACCCCATTGAGTAGCCATGTTTCCTAAAAGGTCGCCCATGGATTTTAACCAGGTGTCGACCATCGATGTCATTCCAGATGGATCTTCTTTGTTTTCATTCATGGAAGGGCCTTTTTCTTATTTGCAGAATACTTTTTGCCGATCTATCCTTTGGAGCCCAATCGTAGTCCACCATGGATAAAAAATACATCACCGCTTAAGGCTTCGTTTTTATAGATATCCCCCACCAGCATGGCCACTTCTTCCGGTTCCACCAGGCGACCGATGGGGACCTGGCTGACAATCTTATCCAGAGCTTTCTGGTTCATGTTTTTAACCATGTCTGTGCCAACGTAGCCGGGAGCCACCGCCACGCAGCGAATGCGCCCGGCCAGACCCCGTCGGAAAAATTCGGCTGTAATTACCTTGGGCATCACGGACATGGCCGCCTTGGTAGATGCATAGTTTATCTGTCCGGCAGTGCCAAGAGAACCCGTTGAGGAAATCAGGCAGATCAGTCCCCGACAACCTTCGTTAATCATTCGCTCGCTGCATTCCCGTACCGTCAGAAAAACACCGCTCAGGTTGATATCGATAACTTTTTGAAACTGGTCCAGGGACATCTTGCTCGTGACTTTGCCGGTTTCCCGATC
>DEIL01000011.1:0-310 GCA_002352445.1 Desulfobulbaceae bacterium UBA2775 | reverse complement strand
GTTTCGATGGCAGTATCCGCCAGTGCACCACACTGCTCCTCGTTGGTGACGTCACACTGCATTGTGGTAACAGCAGCTCCCAGTTCCTGTTTGGCTTTATCCAGGGCTTCGGCGGCAACATCTCCGATAACCACATTACCACCACGCTGCACCCAGTGTTTGGCCAGGGCGAACCCAATGCCGCTTGCACCACCGGTGATCACCGCCACAGATCCTTTAATTTCCAACATTATCCCACCTCTTCCTTTTGATGAACTCGTAAAAAGGTCACTCGATGTCTACGCTTATCGGAAGTTCCAGATGGCTAAGT
>DEIL01000261.1 GCA_002352445.1 Desulfobulbaceae bacterium UBA2775 | reverse complement strand
AATGCAATATCGGGTAAGTTCACCTTATTGACTATGGCCAAAAGAGTAGGTGACAGAGCTCTGCCCGAAGTAACTATTGTCGATCTTAATAAAGATAAATCAGGAAAAAAAAGCGAAATTATTCGCAGTAAATTGCGGCGCCTGCTGGAAGAGAATATTACTAAAGGAAATCAGAGTATTTTACTGCTGAATCGCAGAGGGTTTTCATCGGCTCTTTTATGTCAGGATTGCGGTACACCGGTACAATGCACTCACTGTAATGTTTCCCTTACTCTCCATAAAAGATCTGACAGCTTGCTCTGCCACTATTGCGGGTTTTCAATTCCTGCAAATACGGTTTGTTTTGAATGCAGATCGACCGCTCTTGTTCCGGCAGGTTTTGGCATCGAACGGGTTGAAGAAGAGGTGAGGGTGCTGTTTCCTGCTGCCCGTGTGGAAAGGTTAGACTCTGATACTGCTAAAGACAGGAAGAAATTTCTACAGGTTCTGGCCAGGATGAATAAAGGCAATATTGATATTTTAATTGGTACCCAGATGATTGCCAAGGGTCACCATTTTCCGAATGTCACTCTGGTTGGAGTTGTCTGGGCAGACGGTGGTATCTCCATGCCGGATTTTCGGGCAGCTGAGAAGACCTTCCAACTCATTACCCAGGTGACCGGGAGGGCCGGGCGAGGCCAATTGCCGGGAAAGGTCATTATCCAGACGCTGCGTCCGGAGCATTATGCAATCGTCTATGCGCAAAAACATCAATATCAACAGATGTTTGAACATGAGATGCGTATGCGGCATTCTCCCCCGTTTCCCCCTTATGTAAGGTTAACTGCGATTCGTATCCAGGGCAGGGTTGAGCTGGATGTTCAAAAAAGTGCTGTAAATGTTGGTCGGTTTTTCAGGCAATACGTTGCAAAACACAAATCTGCGATTACTGTTCTTGGCCCGGCACCGTCACCACTGGATAAAATAAAAGATAACTATCGCTGGCAGCTGCTGCTAAAAGGAAATGCTGTTGATGAGTTACGTAATTTATGCATATCTCTTAATGCAGAAAAAAATGACCTCGTTCATCATCAAAGCAAGGTGATAATAGACGTTGATCCGGAAAATATGATGTGAGTTGCAAGGAGGGGAATGTGTGCCTGTCTCACCACAGGGGAGATAGCCTTTTCTCTGTGCTCTCTGTAGTTTAAGCTCTGGAAGTCTACGATTAACTCTTGTTTTTTCTAACACCCATGAAATGAATTTCACAACAAAACATGAAAGTAATGTAATCGGGATTTGGAGGAGTGTCGCCAANNCAAACGTCCTCGCAGGCTGTGGATTGTTGTGTCGACACTCCTCCAAATCCCTCCCTGCCTGGGAGCGAACATGACTTTCATCTAAACAGTTTTTATCGAGTAAGGTAGTAATCTCTTCAGATCAGGGAACATAAGAGACAACACAGTTTCGTCCCTTATCCTTGGCTGCATAAAGAGCCTGGTCAGCCTGACTTATAAATGTGTTTTTGTTAAAATTACTCTCTGATGCAGGTTTGCTGCATACCTGGCCAAAGCTTGCCGTTACCTGGTATTCTGCTGCTTTTTCTCTGAACGCATATCCTTCTATAGCGATTCTCAGTTTTTCACTTACGACCAGGGCGTCTTCAGTGGATGTCTCCGGCAAAATAATTGCGAACTCTTCACCACCATATCGAGCCAGAACATCATATCTTCTGATATGTTTTTTAAGAGTCTTAGAGAATTCGATGAGAATAAAATCACCAACCTGGTGTCCATAAGTATCGTTGAATGATTTGAAGTGGTCAATGTCTATAAGCAGCAGTGATAAATATGATTTC
Source organism: Desulfobulbaceae bacterium UBA2775 (assembly GCA_002352445.1). Lineage (GTDB taxonomy): Bacteria > Desulfobacterota > Desulfobulbia > Desulfobulbales > Desulfocapsaceae > Desulfomarina. The sequence continues at coordinate 19,012 of DEIL01000261.1, read as the reverse complement.
TGTCTGATGGCACGACTGATTTCCTGGTCAAGAGCATTCTGGAAATATCGATGATTGTATACTCCAGTAAGGCCATCAATATTTGCAAGATTATTTAGTATTCTATTTTTTTCCTCCAGTTCTTTTGTCATTTCTTCAAGATGGATTTTGGCCTGGACGAGTTGTTTGTTAATTTGATCATAATCGAGATTAAGCAGGCTTAGCCGGATATTGGCTTCCTGTAATATTTCCTGGACAGATTTGCTGCTTTTTATCTCCAGGTTGAAATAGGACCCGGCTTCCTGTACCTTTGAATGCATCTGTTCAAGTATTGATTCGATATGGTCACTGTTGAGACCGAGAAGTTTTTTGGCCTCTTCACTGAATTGTCTGTGATAGGTTTCCGGTTTATCTGAATAGAAGATATTAACCAGGAGATCTGAGAGATAGACAGCATTTACAGTAGATTGTATTTTAACATTACTGCTCGAACATTTTCCCGGGTCATGGTGATATTGAATGGGCAGGATGAGTACTTCCGGAAAGCCCCAGCTTTTGGCTACTTCAGCTCCAATGATGGAATGGTTTGCCATTAAAAGCCATTCATCTCCTCCTTTACTGTCTTTCTGTCTACCTTCGATGATCGGCAATTGAGTGCCATATTTTTCCGGAAAGGTTCTTGCCAGTATCAGCTCCCCAAGGTTTTGCAGAAGCCCTGCAATAAATATTTCTTCAGTGTCTGCATCTTTTATTTTTTCCAGTATCAATTTTGCACCCACCGCAGATGCAAGGGATTTTTCCCAGAATTTTTTAAAGTCGAACCGTGACTCATCTTCGCGGTTTTTCAGGGAAAGGAATGAAAATGACAAAACCAGGCTCCGTACTGCATTTGTTCCGAGAATTGAAACGGCCTGATTAATTGAACTTATCTGCTGGGGAAAACTGTAAAACTCTGAATTGGAAACCTTGAGAATTTTTGCTGAGAGGGCAATATCCTGGGATACAAGTTGTGCTATATCATCCAAAGTTGTCTCTTCTTCGGAGGTGAGAGTAATTAATTTCGAGGCAACAGTTGGAAGAGTTGGCAGTTCATCAGAGTTTAGAGTTTTTTGCAATAATTCGTCGATATCCATAGCAACCTGATAGTCTATGACTAGAATTTTTTGTGAGGTTCAAATTAAAAGCTGGTCGCCATCTGGTCAGAACATTTTGAAAAATGGCCACCAGCTTCATCACATCGTTGAATGAAAACAAGTAATTATAACGCTAAAAAGGTAAAGGACGCAAGAAAAGGATAAAAATATGGTTTAATACCCATAGGAAAGTTTGCTATTACCTCTATTAATGCGGTAGTATCACATCCCATGTGATCTTGAAGATCTTCAAGCGTTACCATGCTATTTTACAATAATGCCTGCCGGTTTTTTATGGCTGGATAGTATAGAGTAGTGAAAATAATTGTCAATTGCATATCAGACAATCTCGTAGAGACTTTGAATTTCAAATGGCTGAGTAAAACCTTCATTTGCAGTAACCAGATAGGAAAGCAAACCTGCACGACTCCGGATGAAGAGATTTTTACCACGCCTTCATATTTGATAGGGCTTACGAAGGGGGCCACAGTATGTCAGCAAATTTATATAGATTTAAGTACGATGAATACGGTAATTCACGAGAGATTATAAGCTATGCAAGTGGAGATTCCGCTAGTTCTTGCAGCTACATAAATAAAGGGACAGCTTTTACCAGAGAAGAGAGAGTACAGTTCGATCTCCAGGGAGCTTTACCTCCGGGGTTGAGGGGTATTGAAGCTCAGGTGGAAAGTTCAAAAATAAAAGTAAATGAAAAAGTTGATGATATAGAAAAATATATTTTCGTCAGATCATTATTCGACCGGAATGTGACACTTGCCCATGCCCTGATTAAAAGCGACATAGAGCATTACATAAAATTAATTTATACACCGACAGTCAGTATGGCTGTACAGAAATATTCATCTATGTTCCGGCAGGCAAACGGGCTGCATTTTTATCCTGGAAACATCGACAGGGCTGAGGACATTCTAAGAAGATTTTCCCATAGAGATATAAGAGTAGCTGTCGTTACCGATAATCAGGGGATTCTGGGGATCGGAGACCAGGGGGCCGGTGGAATAGCTGTTTGCCTTGGCAAACTGATGCTCTATACACAGGGAGCGGGGATTGCACCATGGCATTGTCTACCCATTTCTCTTGATGTTGGCACTAATAATAAAGGCCTCCTTGCTGATAAGCAATACCTTGGATGGCGTAATGAGAGAATTGAGGGGGAGGAGTATCTCTCCTTTGTCGGTAGATTTGTAAGAGCATTCAGGAATGTATTTCCCAACGCCTTGTGTCAGTGGGAGGATTTCTTTCAGCACAATGCTTTTAGTATTAATGATGCATTTGCAGATGAAATTATTTCTTTTAATGATGATATTCAAGGTACGGGTACCGCGACCATGGCTGCAATTCTTTCAGCCATGAAGATTAAAGAAGAAAAGTTATCTCAACAGGTATTTTTGATTCATGGCGCTGGTGTTGGGGGGATTGGAATAGCTGAGCAGATTTTTAATTGTCTGCTGGAAAATGGTTTGTCAGATGAAGAGGCCAGCGGTCGAATATTTATTATTGATTCTGAAGGATTGATAACAAATGAACGCAGGTTCGAATTTTATAAAAAGAAGTTTGCTAAAGACCCTGAACAGTTTCCCTGGATAAAGAATATCGATAAGGAAGATAACCTTACTATCATACAAAAGAGTGGTACAACAGCTCTTATTGGCACATCCGGACAGGATTACTGTTTTAGAAAAGAAGTTATTGAAGCAATTAAAAAGAATACATCAAAGCCTTTATTGCTGCCTTTGTTCCACCATATTTCCACCCCTGACACCTTTTGCCATAATATGCGACAATGGATGGATGAAGGCGCACTGGTCGCAACAAGCGGGCCATGTGCCTCCATGGATGCCATGTCTGAGTCTTTACAGATGAGTCAGTGTAATAATGCTTTTGTTTCCCCTGGTGTGGGGTTGGGAGTGCTGACTTCAGGAGCAAGGGAGGTTCTGCCGGAGTTTTTTACTGCAGCTGCCCATGCAATTTCCGGTATGCTTAGCCAGGCAGAACTTGATCAGGGCCAATTAATGCCCCAGGTCAGGGATATTCGAAAGGTTGGAGAAAAGGTAGCGCTGGCTGTTGCAATGTCCGCTGTAAAAAATAATGTTAGTCGACCCTGTGTATATTCTGACTTCCAACATAATGATGATGAATGGAGAATGGCAAAGCTGATAGATAAAATACGATGGAATCCAGGGTATTTGCCTCTTGTACCAATGTAGTTGGTGAGGTGAAAAACGCGATAAACCTTTTATCAATTCCCAGGAGCTTGTCACAAAAAAAGCCCATACTCTATTGCTTAGAGTATGGGCTTCTACATATCCTCTATGACAGGATATTATAATTTCTGAACATTTTCGGCAGCAGGACCTTTGGGGCCGTCTGTAATTTCGAAGCTGACCCGTGAACCTTCTTCCAGAGATTTAAAACCTTCAGTTACGATAGCGGAATAATGTACAAAAACATCCTGTCCTCCATCTTGTTCAATAAAACCAAAACCTTTTGCATCATTAAACCACTTAACTGTTCCTTCCGCCATTTTACTACTCCTCTTTTGCTCAGTTCATTTTCGAACTGTTAATAAATTTCCGACCACAACCTGGTCAGACTTCTTTTGTTGCACTTACAAGCTAAAAACACACAATGCTTAGAGTATGTGCATCCACCGGATCATATTATTAAAATGAGCCAGAGCACAACAATAGTAAACGTTTAGCACAGCAAAAATAGAAATGCAACCAATTATTACACTAACACTAATAGATAGGAACGTGATTAATTGGTTGGATTTGTACCTTAGAAATTTAGTGCCTTACTCCAGAACTTCTGTAAGAAAAAACAAGAAATTCAGGAAGTCGTTTAAAAATTTATTGTTGAATATACTTCCATGGCGCTTATCCAAGCATCCTAAAATTCCGATTTATTCGGGTTAGTACTTTACTCCTGAACTTCTGTCATAAAAAACAGGAAAATCAAAGTGATGAAGGTGTTGATTTAACATCGAATAACAGGCTGTTAGTCTTTTAGGCTGAAAGTTTATAGGATATCAAACTCTTCATTCCCCTTAATAGCCTAACAGCATTGGGTTTGCGGGGCTTGCCCCGCGTTAGATTCTTAATTGTTTATATGACAGCCACCAACTGCTTATAGTCTTTCCTGAAAGGATTGGTTCTTTAAATATGATAAACTGTTGACACTCCAGAGACGTAAAGTATAAGAATAGTTGCCTCTCTATGAAAATATTGTGAATTATTAATTTTTAAGAAATTAGATCATTGATGGCGTCGTAAAAAGTCCGATTTCCTGCGTTGTAGATTTTAAATGAAAACCCAACATACCATATGTATAGTCGGGTCTCCATTTAGAACACTACGCCTCGGAGTCTACGCTTACCTTACCTGTATATTGAACTTTTTCCATAGCCATTCTGGAACTTCGAATAGACTTTTTACGAGGTTATTATCATTGTGAAATACAAATATCCCGACTACCCATTTAAATCGAATTATTTATCTTTAAAAGGTGGCCGGCTGCATTATATAGATGAAGGAGAAGGGCCTGTAATTGTGATGGTTCACGGTAATCCCACCTGGTCCTATTACTATAGAAAACTTATTTCGCTTCTTTCTGTCAACTATCGTGTAGTTGCCATTGATCATATGGGTTGTGGGCTTTCTGATAAACCGCAGGAATACTCCTATACTCTTAAACAGCATATAGATAATCTTGAACTTCTGTTAAACTATTTGACAGTAGATCGCTTTTCACTCGTTGTGCACGATTGGGGAGGTGCCATTGGACTTGGATGTGGAGTTAGAAGACCTGATGCAATAGAGAAAATTGTTGTAATGAATAGTGGTGCCTTTCGTTCTTCACGTATGCCATTTCGTATCAGTATTTGCCGAATTCCGTTGTTTGGTGAAATATGTGTTCGACTGTTTAATGGTTTTGCCTGGCCTGCCTGCTTTATGGCAGTTGAAAAAAAACTGGATAAAGATGTGTCCGCTGCATATCTTTATCCATATGATAACTGGGCAAACCGGATTGCCGTATACAGATTTGTAAAAGATATTCCGATGAATGCAAAGCATCCAAGTTATGAACAGCTTGTAGAAATTGAAAAAAACCTTGTGCTTTTGAATGAATCAAAAATTCCTTTTCTTTTGCTCTGGGGAGGTCGGGATTTCTGCTTCAACGATTCTTTTTATAATGAATGGATACGCCGATTTCCCGGAGCGGAAAAGCACTATTTTCAAGAGGGGGGGCATTATATTCTTGAAGATATGTTTGCTGAAATTGGACCAGTCATCAGTAAATTTTTTGAGGTTGAGAAAAAGGGTTGAAGAGGAAAGATGTGGTGGTGAATATTGCTGAAACCTTAAAAAAAGCCGCAAAGGGAAAAATCGATCAGGTTGGATTGATAGAGGCAAAAAACGGAAGGAGTGTCACCTTTGGTGAACTTGACTCGCGATCTGACGGATATGCGGCTTATTTAAAAGATGAAGGGATATATGCCGGTGATACTGTTATTCTTATGGTAGCTCCATCTGCAGAGTTCATCTGTCTGACTTTCGCTCTTTTCAAACTCGGTACACCTGTTATTTTGATAGATCCCGGTATGGGGTACAAAAATCTATTGAACTGTATTGAACGTGTTCGTCCCAAAATCCTTATTGGTATGCCCAAGGCAATACTGTTTAAAAAATTATTCCCTCAGCCATTTCAGACGGTCAGCAAAACATTCTGCTGCGGCAAATCTTTTGGTCTTTTAGGACCCGATCTGCGCAAATGCATTTCTCCGACGACTCAGCCTTTCCCTCTGTTTAAACCAGCAGATGAGGATCTTGCGGCAATTATATTTACAACTGGATCAACAGGACCACCCAAAGGTGTTCGTTACGAACATGCTGTTTTTGCTGCCCAACTACGCCTGATACGTGACTATTTTGAAATTGGTGCCGATGATATCGATCAACCGGCTTTCCCTCTCTTTGCACTTTTTTCAACGGCTCTCGGGGCATGTTCAATCATTCCAGATATGGATCCAACCCGGCCGTCCCGAGTTGATCCTGAAAAGTTCGTAGCCTCCATACAAAAACACAAGGTCACATATTCATTTGGATCTCCTGCCATATGGAATGTTGTCAGTAAATATTGTATTGAAAAAAATCTTGTTTTGCAAAGTATGAAAAGAGTGCTCATGGCCGGCGCACCGGTTCCCTATGACCTGTTAGAACGGGTCAAAGCGATTTTACCGGCAGATGCTTCAATTTTTACTCCCTATGGGGCGACTGAGAGTCTGCCGATTGCCTCGATCAGCGGCAATGAGGTATTATCTGAAACATGGACTGAGAGTAAAACAGGTAAAGGTACATGTGTAGGGAAGGCTTTGCCGGGGCTTGAAATCAAGATCTTGGAAATTAGTGACGATCCTGTACCGGATTACAAAAAAGAGACGGAACTGGCACCGTACCACATTGGAGAGATCGTGGTAAAGGGTGATGTTGTAACCAGGAGTTACGAGAACAATCGTTCCGAAACTCTGCTTGCAAAGATAAAGGATGGTGAAGAGTTTTGGCATCGGATGGGTGATGTCGGCTACCTTGATGACCAGTGCAGATTGTGGTTTTGTGGCAGAAAATCCCATCGGGTTCAGATGATAAACAGGACTCTCTATACTATCCCCTGTGAGTCTATTATCAATGAACACCCTGACGTCTATCGTACTGCACTGGTAGGATGTTCCTGGAATAATGATGAATATCAAACACCCGTGATCATAGTTGAACCCCATAAAAAAAAGAAATTAGACAGGGGTAAACTGATAAGGGAGTTGAAAAAAATCGCTGCGTCGAGTGAACTGACCAGCGAGGTTAGCTTTTTTCTGATCCATGAGAGCTTTCCTGTAGATATTCGGCATAATGCTAAAATTTTTCGTGAAAAACTTGCACTATGGGCCCAAAAGGAACTGTTATCTCAGGTTTAAAAAAAGCTCTCGTTACAGGCGGTGGCGGATTTGTCGGTAAGTCTCTTGTGCGTATGCTGATTGACAGGGGGGTCGCCTGCAGGGTTGTAGGCAGAAATCATTACCCTGAAATTGAAGCAATGGGTGGGGAATGTCTGATGGGAGATATCTCTGACCCTGAGACCATGATTACTGCCACAAAAGGTGTAGATACGGTTTTTCATGTGGCTGCTCTGGCAGGCATTTGGGGATCATGGAATAAGTATTACACAACAAATGTGCTTGGAACGGAAAATGTGATACGTGGCTGTCGGATCAACAGGATTCCACGGCTTGTTTATACCTCCACCCCCTCTGTAGTATTCGATCAAAGAGACATCAGGGGGGGGGATGAATCTCTTCCATACGCGACTCACTTTCTCTGCAATTATGCAAAAAGTAAGATGATGGCTGAAAAGCTGGTTTTATCAGCCAACTGTGAAGCCCTGCTTACCTGTGCAATACGACCACATTTGATATGGGGGCCGGGTGATCCGCATCTTATTCCAAGACTGATTGAAGGTGGAAGAGAGAAAAAGCTGAAAAGAGTTGGCTCAGGTGACAATAAGGTTGACATATCCTATGTTGACAATGTTGCCTATGCACATATTCTTGCTGTCAGTAACTTATCTTCAATCAAAACTGCCGCAGGAAAACCATTTTTTATCGGGCAGGAGGAGCCGGTTGTACTGTGGGACTGGATCAATTCTTTTTTTTCAAGAGTGGGTATTTCTGAGGTGACCCGTTCGGTTTCATTCCCGACAGCGTATAGAGTCGGTGCCCTGCTTGAGTTGTTTTATCGGCTCTTTAAAGTAGAAAAAGAGCCTCCGATGACACGATTTCTTGCTCAACAGCTCTCGAAATCACACTATTTTTTACATGAGAATGCTCAAAATGATTTTGGTTACCATCCAATCGTATCAACGGAAGAGGGAATGGAACGTATGGTACAATGGGTGAAACAATATGAAAAAAGCGGGATGTAAATTTATTGCGGGACTTGTAATTATTGGTATTTGCCTTTTCTCTACAACCACACCAGTCGTGGCTTTTACAATAGGTGAAGAAAGAGAACTTGGTGAAAAACTGCTTTTTACTGTCCGCTCAACCTTTGAACTTGTTGATGATCCTGATATTATTCAATATATCAACAGGATTGGCCAAAGAGTCCTTGAGGTGGCGGGGGTCCAGTATTTTGATTACCATTTTTTTGTAATTGACGACAGGCAGTTCAATGCCTTTGCTGCACCTTCCGGTCTTATATTCTTTTACTCCGGCCTAATTGCAACAATGAAATCAGAGGATGAGCTTGTTTCCGTCATCGCCCATGAAATTGGCCATATTGTTAAAAGACATCTGGCTTCCAGGATGGAGACAGGAAAATACAGCACTATAGCCTCCGTAGGGCTGGCCATTGCTGCGCTAGCTTTTGGTGGGGCAGCTGCCCCGGCTCTACTGACTGGTGCTCTTGCTACTGGTCAATCCATTAATCTGCACTATAGCCGTCTCCATGAGGAGGAAGCGGATCTGCTTGCCTATGGGTGGATGAAAGAACTGGGTCGAGATCCGGGAGGACAGGTAACAATGCTTAAATCCATGAGGAGAATAGCTCGATATAGAAGTGACAAGTTACCACAATACCTTTTGACTCATCCAAACCCGGAGGCGAGATTACAATATATTGAATCACTCATTGATATTGAATTTAAAGATAATAATGAGATATCCTCAGTAGCGGATGATTTTGATTTCCTTAGATTTAAGTACAGAATCCTCTCTCAGGTTAAAGATAAATCCCTCTTTAAAATATCTCTTGACCGCGTTATAGCCAGTGACAAAGCATCGGAATTAGCCAAAATAATGGCATACTATGGTCTTTCCCAAATATCCATGAATGAAAATGACTACGATCTTAGCCTGGAGCATTTGCAGAAGGTCGCCGATTATTTTCCCCAGAAGAATATTCTCCTTGTTGATAAGGGCGTGATTGAGTTTGAAGGAGGACGATTCAAGGAGGCTAAAAGCAGTCTCGAAGATGCTTTGCGCAGGGACAGCACCGATATGTACGGTACTTTCACTCTTGCTAAACTACTGTATCGGATGGGGCGATTAACAGAAGCTGAATCATATTTACGGACAGTGACCTACCATCTCCCTGAATATTCACAAATATATTTCCAATTGGGACAGATAGCATCCGATAAAAAACAGAATGGCTTATCCTCCTATTATCTCGGGAAATATTATTTATATGAAGGGAAATTGAAATCGGCGGAAGTGGGCTTTAAAACGGCACTGCGGAATTCTGATACGCCTGCATCAATTCAGGCAGAGAGTAAAGAACTTCTGGAAAAGATAAAAAGACTCAGGAAATAATTTATAACACTCTTCCGAACCCCTTTCTTACCTGATGGCACATCACTTTCATAAGAGGTACTATTGGCTTCTTTCCAGGATGCTGTTTTTCAATTCTGTCACTGTTTGACATTCAAAGATTTTTTGTCGCATCTTAGAACTGCCTGGGAGTGTTTTAAAGTACCTGCTGATATGGTTTTTTACATACCCCAAAATTTTTTCGACGTGAAGAAACTGCTCCATCAGTTCCATATGCTGCCTGGCGCCCTCTAAAATTGCTGCCGGGTCATCAGGTCTGTCTGATTTACTGAAAATCCAGGGGTTTCCAAGAGCGCCGCGGCCAATCATTACACCGTCGCATCCAGTTTTGGCCATCATGTTCAATCCATCACCGTAGCTTAGAATGTCCCCGTTTCCAATGACAGGGATAGAGACTGACTGTTTAACTTCAGCTATGACGTTCCTATCACACAACCCTGAAAAGCCCTGGGACCATGTACGGCCGTGAACAGTAATAGCTGACACACCGGTATTTTCAGCCATTTGGGCGAAAGGGACAGCGTTGATATTTTTTGAACCTGGCCCTGATCTGATTTTAACCGTGACAGGAATGGACGTTTTTGAAATAACTTTGACAAGTATTTTTTCTGCAAGTTCAGGAGTTGACATCAAAGCTGCACCTGCCCCATTCCTTGTTACTTTTTTTACAGGACAACCCATATTGATATCGATTATTCCAGGGGAAAAAGTTGAGAGAATTTCAGCAGCAGCGCCCATGATATCAGGGTCAGCGCCAAACAACTGGAATGAAACAGGTTGTTCTTCAACTGTTGAGTTCAGCATTTGCAAAGTCTTTTTCTGCTGATATCTCAAACCATGACAACTGATCATTTCGGAAACACAAAATCCTGCGCCATAGCGTTTACAGAGCAACCGAAACGGGAGATCACTGTAACCTGCTAACGGAGCAAGAGAAAAGGGCGAGGCAAAGGTGAGATCTGCTATGTTAAGCATCAAAAGCGGCTGGTGGAATAAAACAATGAATGGGGTATTTCCCCTGTCATTTCGGCCTACTGAAGCACATCAAAATGACAGGGAAATTATAGCAAAGAAGTAGATGACGAGTTTTTACGATTCAATCACAATTTTGGGATCCCGGAGACGGTGGTTTGATAGATTTTCTGGGAGAGGTTCTCTATGATTCTATTCAGCGCCTCCTCTTCATTATCAATTGCATCAGTGGAGCTGGCACCGATAAGGTATGCTTCCGTCCAGGTTTCGTCCGGTACTTCGAGGATAATTGTATTCGTAGAAATTTCTTTGAGTATATATCGTACCCTGAGCCTGGCTTTCACTTCGGTAGCAGTATTGTCAATTCCATACGATAAACTGGGCAGGTCTATAGATACAATTTCTCCGGCAAGTATCAGGTCTGCACCATCCTTCTGTCTGACAACTGAGATGGCACTGGATTTCTGGTACCATCTCATAAGTGTCCGGTAGATTTTTGAACCGAGAGATAATTCACTGGTCCTGTTTTTCCATTCAGCAATATATATCGATTTTGCAGGTCCGAAATAGACATTGGGATTATGATATCCACAGGACGCAAGGACGATGGTTAGAACCAGTATTGGAATAAAGCGATAGCTCAGTTTCACCTGTTTTCTCCTAATTTCGAACAACTCTTGATGGTGTTGTAAAAACCATAATGCTTTGCCACCTCGGCATCGGAGTCTACGCTATCTCCCGCGCAGGACGGAATGACAAAACAGAGGATATTTTATGAGTCCATCACTATTGGTGTTTTTTAAAAGTAAATTTTGCAGGATAGTAGTATCAAATAACAATATTAACAAGTTTCTTCTTCACAACAATAGTCTTTTTAACAGGCTTCCCTGCTATAAATTTAATAGTGTTTTCATCATCCAGAGCCAGTTTTACAAGGATTTCATCACTGGTGTCTGCCGCTACCTGTAATCTCGACCGCACTTTACCCATTACCTGGATCACGATCGTAAGCATTTCTTCTTTTGCCGCTTCCAGGTCATATTCAGGCCATGATTGCTCTTCTACAGAACCGGTATTACCGGAAATCTCCCACATTTCAGCAGTGAAATGTGGGACCATGGGGGAGAGCAAAACCAGGAGGTTGGTAACAGCTTCCTGGATAACAGCAGACTCTGCTTTCACTTTGGTTTTTTCCCCGACCATTGAGGAAAGTACATTAAAGAGCTCCATCATTGCACTTATGGCAGTATTGAAGTGGAAGTTATGCTCAATGTTCTCTGTAACTCTCTTTATGGTTTGATGGGTTTTACGATTGAGATCCCGGCCCTGATCACTGAGTTTTTCTTCTTTATCGCATTTTTCGCTAAGAATATCTGTATTGGTCGTTATAAATCTGTATACACGGTTCAAAAACCTTGAAGCACCTTCAACTCCCTGTGCATTCCATTCAAGATCGCGTTCTGGAGGGGCCGCAAAAAGACTGAAGAGACGAACCGTGTCGGCACCATATTCTTCAATCAGGTCATGGGGGTCAACTACATTACCTTTTGATTTGGACATCTTCGATCCATCTTTAATGACCATACCCTGGGTGAGCAGGTTGACAAAAGGCTCTCCGATATCAAGATATCCAAGATCCCTGAGTACCTTTGTGAAAAAACGGGAATAGAGAAGATGCAAAATGGCATGTTCTACCCCCCCTATATACTGATCAACAGCAAGCCAGTAGGCTGCCTTCTTTTTATCAAGTGGTGAGTCTGTAAAACGGGGGCTGGTATATCTGGCAAAATACCATGAAGATTCCATAAAGGTATCCATGGTATCCGTCTCTCTGCTCGCAGATCCGCCACAGTTAGGGCAGCTGGTGTTTATAAAGGATGGACGTTGATGAAGTGGCCTGCATTTGGCTTCTGCCTGTTTATCTTCGGGCAGAACGACCGGCAGGTCGGATATCTTTACAGGCCGGGTACCACATTTTTCACAGTGGATCATGGGGATAGGGGCTCCCCAGTAGCGCTGCCTTGAAATGCCCCAGTCTCGCAGTCTATAGGTTACATGCGGCCCGCCAAAATTATTTTCTTCAGCATACCGAATAATTGCTCCCTGGGCATCAGTGGAATCCATATTAGTGAACTGTCCTGAATTGACAAGATTGCCGGGGAGGGTAGATGCCTGCTCCATTAATTCAGGATCGAGATCAACACCTTCAGGAATAACAACAGGTGATATAGTCAGATCGTATTTCCGGGCAAATTCGAAATCTCTCTCATCATGTGCAGGAACAGCCATAACAGCGCCAGTGCCGTATTCCATGAGAACAAAGTTGGCAACAAAAATTGGTATCTTATATCCATTGAAAGGGTTCACACAATAGCGGCCGGTAAAAATCCCTCGTTTTTCAGGTTCGTCTTCGGGGCTCTGTCTCTGCTTTTCAGAAATAATCTCAGCCACAAAACTGAGAACTTGATCTCTTTTGTCACTCCCCTCAATAAGGGGCGCCAGGAGCGGATGTTCAGGAGCAATAGACATAAAGGTTACACCGAATATCGTATCTGGGCGAGTTGTAAAGATAGGGATCGTAACATCCAGTTCATCAACTTGAAAATCACAGGTAAGGCCGGTAGATTTACCAATCCAGTTGCGCTGCATTGTGATAACTTTGTCCGGCCATCCCGGTAGCTTGTCCAGATCCTCAAGTAATTCTTCGGCATAATCGGTTATCTTAAAAAACCAGCCGTTCATTTCACGGGGGTGAACCAGTTCATCACAGCGCCAGCATGTACCCTCAATGACCTGCTCATTGGCCAGCACCGTTTCACATGACTCACACCAGTTGACACTGGTTGTTTTTTGATAAACTATCCCTTTTTTGTACATTTCGATAAAAAGGAACTGTTCCCACTTATAGTATCCAGGATTGCAGGTTGCAATCTCACGATCCCAGTCGTATGAGAGTCCCAGCTGACGAAGTTGGTTTCGCATATAGTCTATGTTGGAGTATGTCCATTCGGCAGGATGACTGTTATTTTTCCGGGCAGCATTTTCTGCAGGCAAACCAAATGCATCCCAACCCATGGGGTGAAGTACATTAAACCCTCGAAGACGTTTGTAGCGGGCGATAACATCACCGATAGAATAGTTCCGCACATGACCCATGTGAATTCGGCCGGAAGGATAGGGGAACATTTCAAGCACATAGTATTTTTCCTTAGACTCATCCTCATCAACTTTATAGATTTTTTTGTTTTCCCAGGAACTTTGCCATTTTTTCTCGATGGTCTTGAAATCGTATTTACTGCTATTGATGTGACTGCTTGTCATTTTAGGGCCTCAAAAAATCTGTAGAAGGGAGTTGAGAGTAATTTGGAAGGTGAAAGATAATTATGTGTATCCTGCGTGTTCCTCATAACTGCTCATATTTTCAAACATGGTAAATTCTTTGATAAAGGTTAATTTCACACTACCTGTGGGGCCATTTCTCTGTTTTGCGATAATGATTTCTGCCGACCCTCTCTCGGGATTATCCTCAGATTTATTGTAGACCTCGTCGCGATAAATGAAACAGATTACATCTGCATCCTGTTCAATAGCACCAGATTCTCGGAGGTCAGACATCATAGGACGCTTATCGGTTCGACTTTCCAAACCTCGATTCAATTGAGACAGGGCAATTACCGGGACATTATGTTCTTTTGCCAGGGCTTTTAAAGATCGGGAGATCTCACTGATCTCCTGGGTTCTGTTTTCAATACGACCTCTCCCTCTCATAAGCTGAAGGTAGTCAACGATGATAAGACCTATGTCATATTGCGAAGCGAGTCTGCGCACCTTGGCTCTCATTTCAAGTACAGATATAGCTGGGCTGTCGTCTAAATAAATCGGTGCTTCTGAAAGCATGCCGACAGCCCTTGTGAGTTTGGGCCAATCTTCGTTGTGTAGTTTACCGGTTCGTATTCGCTGTGAGTCAATCCTGCCGGCTGAGCTCAAAAGTCTCATTACCAGTTGTTCCTTTGACATCTCCAGGCTGAATACTGCAACACCGGTTTTTTCGATAAGAGATGCATGCTGAGCTATGTTCATTGCCAGAGAAGTTTTCCCCATTGAGGGACGGGCGGCAATTATAATTAGATCAGAAGGCTGCAACCCTGCTGTCTTTCTGTCTATTCCGGGATATCCTGTGGGCACACCGGTAATGAGTTCTTTCCTTTTATAGAGTTGTTCGACTGTTTTAAATGCATCCGGGACAATGGATTTGATTGGAGTGAAATTTTGACCACCTTTTTTCCCTGCAATATTAAAAATTGCCTGCTCAGCCTGATCAACCAGTATATCGATATCATTTTGCTCTTCGTAGCATCTGGCTGCGATATCCGTGTTAATATGGATTAGTTGACGAAGGACTGATTTTTCACGGATAATTTTTGCATAACTGACGATATTGGCGGTTACCGGAACAATAGAAGTTAATGTGGCGAGATAAATTGGTCCTCCGGACTCATCCAACCTGTTTGTATCACGCAAAAGATTTGATACAGTCAGGACATCCTGAGGCTCGTTGCGTTCAAACAGATCAACCATTGTTTCAAAGATCAGCTTATGACTGTCCCTGTAAAAATCTTGTGATTTCAATACTTCCAACACAGATCCGAATATGTCATCTTTTAGAAGAATTGAACCAAGAACTGCCTGCTCCGCTTCAATATTCTGTGGAGGAGCTTTACCTGCGACGACAGATACCGCCGCCTCTTTTTTATGGGGAAATTCATTCATAGTATATGTTGATAGAGGTGAATAGTCACAATTATCTGAAGAGCATTAGATAGTACCCTGAATAGCAAATTGAAGAAACAAAAACACACCATGAAGGCAGAACCTTTTGGTGTGTTTTGTTTTCGAACAAGCTCAGGAACTAATATTTAAAGCTTTTATATGAAAGTCATGTGTAATTTGGAAGGAGAGGGATTCGGAGGGGTGTTGCAAAACAATCCACAGCTGGCGAGGGCGTTTGGCAATACTCCTCCGAATCCCGACTACATCACTTTCCTGCTTCGTTGTGAAATGTATTTCATGGGTGTTAGATGAAAGTCATCTTCGATCCTTAGACAGGGAAGGATCTGGAGGTTTCAATTTTTTGTTTCAAGTGGTTTGACCGTCACTGTAATCTCTGTTGTGACCTGAAAACCAACTTTGACTACAACTTTGGTTTCGCCAAGGGTTTTAATAGGATCAGGAAGAACTATCTGTTTTTTGTCTAATGTAAAATTGAGTTCTGCAAGTTTGTCGCATATATCAGCATTAGTAACAGAACCAAAAAGACGATCGTCTTCCCCGGCGAGCTGTTCAATTACAATATCCAGTCCGGAAATCTTTTTAGCAATTTTTTCCCCAATTTTCTGCTCTTTTTCTAATTTTGCAGCAATGGCAGCTCTGTTCTTTTCAACGACTGCAAGATTCTCTGCGTTGGCCAGGAGAGCTTTGCCCTGGGGAAGCAGGTAATTACGCCCATAGCCGTCTTTAACTGTTACAACATCACCTTCTCGTCCGAGAGAACTCATTGTTTCTTTTAAAACAAGTTTCATTTTTTATACCTCTAACCCGAATAGATCGGAACTTTTAGAAATCTTTTAACAAGGTACATACCTCCCTCACCGGGGTTAGTACCATTTGCTTAATTCGTAAATTATTGATGGCGTCGTATAAAGCCCTATCTTCTGCGTTGTAGGTTTTTGGCAGGACCTCGACATACCTCATGTATAGCCGAGAACCTGCTTAAAACACTACGCCTTGTATATCGAACTTTTTGACTTAGCCATCTGTAACTTTGAAAACCTTTTTACGAGTTTATCAATTATTAATCAATCGTGTCTTCAGCTACTAAACGAAGTTTGCGAAAATCGAACCATATATCTGCAATACCCAAAAACAGGAGAAGTACTGTACCAAAGGACTGGAAAATGATCATCACATAAAAAAATGCCCTGAAAAGAATGGGGATATTCCATTTATCCATGAAAAAAACAGCAATTGCCATTCCTTGAAAACAGTACACTAAGCTCAATAAAATCAGACCATTTATACCTATCTCCCTGACCGGATGGAGGGGGATGAGTGTAAAAGCCCCCATTGAAATAACTATCCAGATGAGCTTTTCCGGAAGTTGCCAGTAGCGGTATTGTTCCCATGGGGCCAGGCCGGATATCTTAAAAATAAGTCTGTTGCCAATGACCATAGTGAACCAGGTGATAAGCAGGACAAAACTTCCAAGGATGGCCGGCATTATTATCGGCACGATAACCCTCATCTGCAGAAGCGTATTCTCCAGGAGCACAAGAGTATCTCCAGTTATGGAGCCGCTCGCCCTGTAGTACTCCAAAGCTTCACTGATTCCTTCATCAAGTGAGGTTAGCAACTGGGAGTAGAATGAAACCTCAGATCCTATAGAAAGTCCTGCAAAGACTACAAAGCTGCATCCAGTTAATGTCAGAGCGGCCTTCATGCCGCTCAAGGCAGGTGATTCATGATTATTTGCGGCATGAACCAGCACATAACCTACAGGCAACAAAGAGAGAGCCAAAAAGAAGAAATCAATTCTTTGCAACAGCAAAAACAGTACAAAAGCCAGCCCTACAGCAGTGAGTAACAACCTGTTACCCGTGTGAAGACCGTACCTGCTCAGCAGGTAAAATGAGAGCAGGGGCAGTAATATATGCAGCCAGCCAAAGAGACTCCATTGGAATCCAGGAAGTACAAGTGTCAAAAATACGAGTAGTATTATGCTGATAATACTACTCATCTCCGGTTTGTGAACTTCGCTGTCTGTCACTGTCTGTTCCTGGATTTTTAACCCTGTGTTGAGCCTGAATATGGCAGAAAAGCAATCTGTCTTGCTTGTTTAACCGCTTCACACAACTGCCGTTGATGGGTCGCACATGTCCCAACGATTCGTCTGGGGATGATCTTCCCCCTCTCAGAGACAAAATTCCGAAGAGTTTTTACGTCTTTGTAATTAATTTCGAGTTCTTTATCTGCACAAAAACGACAGGCTTTTCTGCGTGAGAATAATTTTTTTTGTGGTCTTGGAGCCATTATTTAACCCTCCCGGGATGTTTGCTATAGAGGAACCGAATTATTTTTCTGCTTCACTTTCATTTTCTACTTCTGCCACTTCTTCATTTTTTGCCTCAACTGGAGATTCTTCAGTCGAGGTTTGTTGTTCAACTGGAGTTTGTTCAGCTACAGCTTCATCTTTATCGGTTGCCTCTTGCTCTTGTGCCGCTGTTTCACGTGCTGTTACTTCACCGACAGCCTGCTGGATCTGCTCTTCTGAAATTGATACCGCTGTTTTGATGGTCAGGTATCTCAAAACAGAGTCATCTATTCTGAACTTGCGTTCAATTTCAGCGACTGCTGCAGGACTCCCTGCATATTCACAATAAACGTAATACCCCTGGCTCTCTTTTTTGATAAGATAGGCAAGTTTTTTCATGCCCAATTTATTTAGCTCAATAATGGTACCTTTCTCATCAAGGATGATCTGGTTGGTGCTTTCAACCACCCTGGTAATCTCATCTTCGCCAAGAGTGGGGCGAAGAATATAGATAGTTTCGTATCTGCGCATGTGTTCCTCCTTATGGACTCATTTTAATGCGGAGCGCTTCCGCAGTTCTCGGCCCTTGTAAACATAGTCAATTTCCAAGAGCAAGAAGGGATAGAACTTTTACCCTGCTTTACTGTATGTCCAATACAAAATTCGGACAGAGAGTGAAATAAATATCACTCGGTTATGAAAAACTGTTCATAATACAATTATGAACGGTCTGTGTCAAACAGATTTTTTTTCTTCTCATCCGCTTTTATTTGCTGCCACTGTTTGGCAAGTTGCTCTTCACTTTCCCAGGATTGTCCTCCAAAGACATGAGGGTGACGACGGATCAGTTTTTGATTCACATAATGTATCACATCTGAAAATTGAAATTGACCACTTTCTCTGCTGATCTCGGAAATCATAACAAGAAGATAAAGAAGATCCCCCGACTCTTCGCAGATATTCGGATAGTCTTGATTTTTGATTGCATCCATCAGTTCGGCGAATTCTTCATGGAAGTATTTCAGCAACGATTCTGTTGTCTGTCTTTTGTCCCAGGGGCACCCTTTTTCGGAACGTAATGTTTGAATAGTTGCAATCAGGTCGAGTATGTTTGAGTTATTCTGGGTCATTTGAGAATTTGATAGAGATTAAATAAATAACTAGAATTGATAAGAAGCTGTCTGGGGAGACTGAAAACTAAACAACTTTTTTATTCATTGCATTGAAAAACAGTTGACTTTGTATTATTGAATAACTACAAAGTCCTGCTGGAAACTGTTGTCAGGTTTTGTCTTTCCATTGAAAGTGCTTACCAGTATCGGTACGGGGTTAGCATTTGAGTTATTTACCCTAACGCTTCTTTGCTCCCGGTTGTTAATTCGAAAGGTGAAATCAAAGACATCGGGTTATTATATTCCTTATCAGGCATACACCCCC
>DEIL01000245.1 GCA_002352445.1 Desulfobulbaceae bacterium UBA2775 | reverse complement strand
CTGGCAAGGAGAAGTAAACCTGAGTCAAAAATGGGTGGAATGGTTAATCTCGATGTGGATTTGCAGTCATCTGCAGCATCATTTGATCAAATATTGGCTAATGGTAACGGCTATTTTGATTTTTCAGGTCAACTGACTAATCTGAGTGCCGGGATTATAGACCTCTGGGCTGTCAACCTGATCGCTGCAATTGTATCGAGCACAGATGAAAACGAGTCTAATCTTAACTGTGCCGTCGGCAGGTGGCAGGTCAACGATGGATCGCTGACACCGGATATATTCTTTATCGATACAAGTAAAATCAGGATTTGTGGCAGTGGAGAGATCGATTTTGTCACAAATCGGATTGATCTGATAATTTCTCCAACACCCAAACGGCCTGAATTTTTTAACCTTGCAACACCCCTTGAGGTTCACGGCAATTTTTCCGACATACAATTTGGAATTAAAACAGGCGGCTTGGTTGGCACTGTAACCAAGTTTATCACCAGTCCGTTAGTCGTGCCGATCAAGCGCACTGTATCGAAGGAAATTCCAGAAGATGGAAGTGATGCATGTTCTGTAGTTCTCGGACCTGATAATCGATCTGAGTTGACTGTAAAAGGATGCAAGTAACTTACTTTACGACGCCATCATTGATAACAAAAAAGAAATAAGAACCCACAAGGTTGTCATCCCCGCATAGGCGGGGATCCAGTTATGAGCAAGGCTTCTGGGTCGAAGTCGGAGTTTATGCCCTGGTTTCACAAGGGTGCTTATCTCCAGCCTACGCGGGAATGAAGGATAATGTAGCTGAGTTACATGGGTAATCAGATAAAAGTATGAACAACAAACATAAAGATGACAGGAAATTTTTAGCATGGCTGACTTTCGCACTGATTTTGGCGTCCTTATGGATTTTTAAATCCTATCTCCATTACCTGCTGGTGGCAGCAACTCTGGGACTTGCGACAAGTCATCTGTACACGGCATTAATCTCGATTTTCGTCAAAATCGGCAAAAAAGGTGTGATCTATAAAAACAGGGAAGTAATTGCTGCCTTCATACTCAGTGCTCTGTTTTTGCTTATGATATTTGGGCCATTACTCTACTTTGTCTCAGTAACTTATGAACAGGCAAACAGTCTGGATTTAAATCAGATCCGGCAGACTTTAACTGAGATGATAGATAAAACCATCGTCTTACTGGATAAAATACCGCTTATTCACGAACCGCTTGCCAGACTCAACAAGGAAGGGCTGTCGTTCATTAAAGGACCTGCAATAGAAGCATTGATGAATGGCGCAAAAGGGGTAGTGGTTGGTGCCGGTGGATTGCTGGGGCAGGTTGTATGGATTCTGATTTTCTATTTTCTTTTCAACACTTATGGCAGACGGGTGCTCAAGTTTCTTGCTGATCTGGCCCCAATGAGTTACGAACATGAGGAATATCTCTATCGGGAATGTGCGGGGACGGTAGCAGTCGTTTTTTACGGTACGATGTTCAATATGGTTGCCCAGGGTATTGCTTTTGGACTGCTGATGATCTTTATCGGCGATTATAACGCTGTGTACCTCGGAGTTCTCGCAGGATTTTGCTCGGTTATTCCAATAGTCGGAGCAGCACTTATCTATGTGCCTGTTGTTGCCCTTGAGCTGCTCGCTGGAAATTATGTCAATGCACTGGTTGTTCTTGCTTTTTCCTGGGTTGTCATGGGATTTTTCATCGATAATATTCTTCGCCTTATTTTCATCGGATCCTTGAAAAAAATGTTTGGTTTTGAATATACGATGAACGAAATCCTTATCCTGCTCGCCATGTTGGCAGGTATCGCATCCTTTGGCTTCTGGGGGTTAATTATCGGGCCATCCATCCTGGCATTGACTTTTGCTGCAGCCAATCTCTATAGTTCCGGTATAGATAAATAGTTTTCTGAATACCTATGAAACTCAGCCAATTCTGTGGAAGTAGTTTTAGTGCCTTACTCCAGAACTTCTGTCATAAAAAACAAGAAATCCAGGAAGGTTGTTTAAAATTATATTGTTGAATATACTTCCATGGCATTTATCCAAGCATTCTAAAATTCCGATTTATTCGGGTTAATACGTTGATAATAAAAGAGAGATAAGGTCCCGCAGGTTAGTCATTCCTGCGCGGGAATGACGGGAGGGTGGATATTTTACGAAACCATCAAACAATTGAATTACCGAAGGAGCAATTTATATGCGATATATCAGACTGTTTTTCAAAGTTGCAATTACCGTCTCTCTGCTCATCTCCAGTGCCTCTGCTGCTGATAAAGAATTTGACAGTGAGCAGATACTCTCGGATCTGGAGTCCAGGCTTAAACTCAGCAGCGAGAAACTTTCTCGTCTCAAGCCTGCGATAGATGAAAAAAGCGCTGAGTTGAAAAAAAGTATGCACGAATCTGTGGACAAAGGATTTGCTCATTTGCACGAAATGTCCGAAAAACTTGACAGTGTATCCAAAGATGCAGAAAAAAAAGCTGAAGAAATTCTCAACAGTGAGGAAATGGAGAAACTCAAAGATTACCTGGGTAAAATCGATGAAAAAGCAATAAATGAGATGAAAGATAGAGCTGTTGCGGATTTATCCGCCATTCTGGAACTGACCGAAGCACAGGTAGAAAAACTTAAACCTATTCTCGAAGACAGTTACACTCAGTTAAACGAGATTTTCACCGACCTGGCTAAAGAAGGAAACAGGAGCTGGGAAGGCTTCAAACAGCAGTATGAGAAATTCAGTGATGACTTGCAGGAGAAACTGCAGGATACCCTTGACAATAGACAAATAGAGAAGCTCAGGAAATATAACGAGGAAAACAAGGTGAAGGTCCAGAAGGCTTTGTACTCAGTTTAAAGGAGGATCACCCATGCTGCCCGGCATCATCGCCATTGCCCATATACTGGGTGTTTTCTCTTCCGTCAGTGCCCTGATGGCTACCCGCACATCCCAGGGGGCAATCGCCTGGATTGTGGCTCTCAACAGCTTTCCGCTGATTACGGTTCCTGCATACTGGATCTTTGGGCGCAATAAATTTAAGGGTTATGTAACAGCTCGACATGCCTTGGATGATCAACATGATGAACAAATTGAGATTGTCCGCAGACTGGTCGAGCCTTTCAGGTTCAAACCTGAAAACAAGCAGGGAACCATGGCGGGTGAGAAACTGGCCCAACTCCCTATTCTCGGCTCCAATGCTGTTGACTTACTCATCGATGGTGAACAAACCTTTGATTCCATCATAGAGGGAATTGATCAGGCCCGGGAATACATCCTGGTACAGTTTTATATCATCCATGATGATGGTTTGGGCCAACGACTCAAGGGGGCATTACTCGATAAGGTCAGGCAGGATGTGCGGGTTTTTCTGCTCTACGATGAGATCGGCAGCCATTCTCTACCTAAAAGCTATCTTGAAGAGATGCGGAGTGCAGGAATTGCTGTCCATTCATTTCAGTCCACCCGGGGCAGCAGCAACCGTTTTCAGCTCAATTTCCGCAATCATCGTAAGATAGTTGTGGTGGATGGCAAGGCGGGTTGGATCGGTGGTCATAATGTTGGTGACGAGTATCTCGGTAAAAATCCAAAGTTCGGACGCTGGCGTGACACCCATGTAAAGATCACCGGCCCGGCAGTACTCGAGATGCAGGTCTCCTTTCTTGAAGATTTCCACTGGGCCACGGACACAGTTCCGGATGTTGCCTGGAAACCGGTTCCTGCTCCCGAAGGCGATGCAGCCGTGTTGATCCTGCCCAGCGGCCCGGCTGACGACCTGGAAACTGCAAGCCTGATGTATCAGCAGGCCATCCATGGTGCACAGCAGCGAATCTGGATAGCCAGCCCCTATTTTGTGCCGGATGAATCAGTGCTGTCCGCCCTCCACCTGGCCGCCCTGCGCGGCGTCGAGGTAAGAATCCTTATTCCCGACGTTGCAGACAAGAAACTTGTCTACTATTCGGCTTACGCCTTTGTCGGGGAACTTCTAAGAGAGGGTATAGAGATCTACCGCTACCTGCCGGGGTTTCTTCATGAAAAGGTTTTTCTGATCGATGACCGGGTTGCGGGTATAGGTACGGCCAACTTTGATAACCGCTCTTTTCGCCTGAATTTTGAAATTACCGCCCTGATAGTCGAGCAGGGGCTGACCACGGAGGTTGAGAAGATGTTCCAGGAAGATTTTGCACAGTCGGAAAAGATGACTGTTCAGGATGTGGAGAGCAAACCCTGGTGGTTCAAGATGCTCGCCCGAGCTTCTTATTTGACCGCTCCAATTCAGTGAAATGGAAAAGATATGTGTAAGAAGGGTGTTGAAGAGATTGATTGTTTTATTATCAATCTCTTCAACACCCTTATAAATTCTATAATTTATAAAGAAGAATGACAACCTCGTAAAAAGGTCAGCCGAAGTCCCAGATGGCTAAATCAAAAAGTTTGATATACGAGGCGTAGTGTTTTTCTCAGGCCCTCAACAATACATATGGTATGTTGAGGTTCTGAGAAAAACCTGCAACGAAGGAGATCGGACTTTTTACGACGCCATCAAGAATATATATTAGCAAAAGTGGAAGGCCCATGATTAAACGACGAGTCAGCGGTATCTTGCTGCACCCTACCTCACTGCCATCTGACTGGGGAATCGGTGATTTTGGTCCAGGTGCATATGAATTTATCGATTTTCTCTGCGCTTCCGGACAACGCATCTGGCAGATGCTGCCACTGGGACCGACCGGATACGGTGATTCTCCCTATCAGGCACTTTCTGCATTTGCCGGCAACCCCATGCTTATCAGTCCGGATCTCCTACTGGAAGAGGGGCTGATGCAAGGTGATGATATGGGAAAACCGGATTTTCCCCATGATCATGTTGACTTTGCTGGTGTGATTCCCTTCAAACATGAACTCCTCAAAAAAGTCCATAACAATTTTTTAGCCAACAAACCTGCCGCCATTGTTCAAAGGTACAGCCGGTTTTGTGCGGAACATGCGCACTGGCTGGAGGATTTTTGTCTGTTTGCGGCACTCAAGGGCTTTCACCAGAACAGACCCTGGACAAGCTGGCCTGAAGCACTGGTGCAGCGCAGCCCTGGAGCGCTCTCTACCTGGTCTCAAAAGCTTGAAAATGAGATAGAACGGAACCGTTTCATTCAATTTCTCTTCTTTGATCAATGGAGGAAGCTGCATAGCTATGCAACCTCTCAATCCGTCAAGATCATTGGCGATATTCCTCTCTTTGTTGCCCATGACTCCAGTGATGTCTGGAGCCACCAGGAATGGTTTTACCTCGACAAAAAAGGCCAACCCACCGTTGTCGCCGGTGTGCCACCCGATTATTTCAGTGAAACAGGACAGCGCTGGGGAAACCCGCTTTTTGACTGGCAGCAGCTGAAGAATGAGGGCTATTCCTTCTGGATCAAACGATTTGAGCTGCTCTCATTCATGTTTGATTTTATCCGTATAGATCACTTCAGAGGCTTTGCCAGTTACTGGGAGATCCCGGCCGATGAAGAGACAGCTGTGAACGGTACCTGGAAAAAAGGCCCGGGCTCCGGGCTTTTTCATATTATAGAACGTGATCTTTGCAGCAATGTATCAATTATTGCTGAAGATTTAGGAGTCATTACCAAGGATGTGACAGAGATGCTTGATGAGCTCGGGTATCCGGGAATGGGTATCCTGCAGTTTGGTTTTGAGGGAGTAGAAGAGGGTAGCAATTCTTCGTTATTTCTGCCCCACAATCATCACTTTAACCAGGTGATCTACACCGGTACCCACGACAACGACACTGTTTGGGGATGGTGGGACAAGCAGCCTGAAGAAGTAAAGGATTTCACAAGACGCTATCTCAACACCGACGGCAGTGTGATCCACAGAGATATGATTAGAGCGGCCCTCTCATCCGTTGCCTCTCTGGCAATCTTTCCCATGCAGGATCTTCTTGGTTGTGGTAATGAAGCGCGTATGAATCTGCCGGGTACCTCAAGCGGCAACTGGCAATACCGTTTTCCTGAGAGGGATCTTTTTTCAGATATTGCAGATGATTTATTGAAAATGACCCAACTGTATGACCGAACCGGTGTGAAGAAAGATACGGAATTAACGGAACCTGGTATCAATGGTACCTAATTACAGCAATAGGGCCTGGTTATGGAAAAACTCAATATTTTAATCGCGGCTTCCGAAGTTGTACCTTTTGCAAAAAGCGGCGGCCTAGCTGATGTAATCGGGGCATTGCCAAAGGCAATTCGTAAGCTGGGTCATGACGTGCGTGTGGTAATGCCGCGTTATTACATTATCGATAGAGAATACTATGACCTTAAACTTCTTGAAGGCTCGCTTGGTGTGCATATGGGGAGTATGGGCGAAGTGTGGTCTGCTGTCTATGAGGGGGTGCTCCCGGGGAGTGACGTGCCGGTCTATTTCATAGAGCATGAGGGATTTTTTGGTCGCAAAGGGCTTTATGATGAAGATGGTGAAGGGTACGAAGACAACGATAACCGATTTATCTTCCTCTCCAAAGCGGCCATGCAACTGGCGAAAAAACTGCATTTCAAACCTGATGTTATTCACGCCAATGACTGGCATACTGCGAGTATGCCGATCCTGCTGAACTCGATTTATGGTTCTGACCCTGATTTTGAAAATACCGGTTCGCTGCTGACCATTCACAACCTGCAGCACCAGGGAAAGTTTTACAAAGACGCGATGGATGTACTCGGTATTGGCTGGGAACACTTCAATGCCAGTGAGTTGGAAGAGTATGACGGCATCAACCTGCTCAAAGGAGGCATTGTTCATGCAGATGCCATCAATACAGTCAGTAAAAAATATGCCCAGGAGATCTGCACGCCTGAATTTGGCTGGGGACTTGACAGCCTTATTGATGCCCATGCCTCAAAACTTCACGGCATACTGAATGGTGTTGACTATAGCGAGTGGAATCCGGCGGTGGACAAATTTATTCCCAAACAGTTTGACATCGATGACCTATCAGGGAAAGCGACCTGCAAAGCTGACCTTCAAAGGGCATTCAACCTCCCCGAACGCAGCGATGTGCCGCTGATAGGCCTTGTCGGCCGCCTTGCTGAACAAAAAGGCATTGATTTGCTCGCTTCGGCCATCTGGCACCTGATGGGGCTTGATATTCAGATGGTCCTGCTGGGAACCGGTGAAAGATGGGCAGAGCATTTTTTCAGTGATATAAGTGGCAGATACCCGGAAAAATTCGGTTTATTCGTCGGCTATCGAAACGATCTGGCTCACCGGATTGAAGCAGGAAGTGACCTGTTTTTGATGCCGTCACTGTTCGAGCCCTGCGGCCTGAACCAGATTTACAGTCTGCGTTATGGAACCGTGCCGATTGTAAGGGCAACCGGAGGCTTGGATGACACCATTGATAATTATGACGCAGAAACTAAAAGCGGTACCGGCTTTAAGTTTTACGATGCAACGCCGGAGGCGCTCAGCGGTACGGTACAATGGGTAGTTGACACCTGGTATCATGACAGAACAGGTTTCGAACGACTGCGTTACAATGGTATGAAAATGCGTTTTGACTGGGATGTGGCGGCAAAGGGCTATGAATACCTCTACCGCCGCATAATCGACGGTCGCCTCAGTAATCGCAACTAACAGGAGTCACTATGACACATGCTATTCACTATGATGTTTCTCTCTTGAGCGATATGGATATCTATCTTTTCAAGCAGGGAAATCACACCAAGCTATACGATAAACTCGGTTCCCATATGATGACCCGAAAAAAGGTAAAGGGTGTATGCTTTGCGGTCTGGGCACCCAATGCTGAGCGCGTGAGTGTTCGCGGTGATTTCAATGACTACAATACCGACAGTCATCCGCTTCGACTGCGAGACGATGATTCCGGTATCTGGGAAGGTTTTATCGAGGAAGTGGAACAGGGGCTTACCTATAAATATCATATCGTTTCCAGACACCATGAAATCATTCATGACAAAAGTGATCCCTTTGCTTTCTACAGTGAAAAACCACCAAACTCCGCATCACGTATATGGAGTCTTGATGAATATAAGTGGCAGGATACGCAATGGCTGGATACCCGGCATAAACATAATACTTATGATGCTCCGATCAGTGTCTATGAAGTTCATCTTGGCTCGTGGCGCCGGAAGATAGAGGATAACAACCGGTATCTGACCTACCGTGAACTCGCCCATGAGCTTGTTGATTATCTTAAAATGATGAACTATACCCATGTGGAATTCATGCCGCTTACCGAATATCCGTTCTTTGGCTCCTGGGGCTATCAGGTGGTCGGTTACTTCTCGGCAACGGCACGTTTCGGAGAGCCCGAAGACCTGATGTACCTGATCGACATTATGCATCAAAACGGTATCGGTGTGATTATGGACTGGGTGCCGTCACATTTTGCTGTGGACATGCACGGCCTGATCAATTTTGACGGTACAGCGCTGTATGAACATGATGACCCGAGACAGGGCTACCATCCGGAGTGGGGATCCATTATCTTCAATTATGGTCGTAATGAGGTGCAGTCCTTTCTCATCAGTTCAGCGATGTTCTGGCTGGAGAAGTATCATATTGACGGAATCCGTGTTGATGCTGTTGCTTCAATACTCTATCTGAATTACGCGAGGGAAGAGGGCGAATGGATTCCAAATAAATTCGGCGGCAATGAAAACCTTGAAGCCGTTGCCTTTTTACGTAATCTCAACGAGAGTGTCTACCGTGAATTTTCAGATGTCCTGATGGTTGCCGAAGAGTCGACTGCCTGGCCGATGGTGACACGCCCGACCTCCATAGGCGGTCTGGGATTTGGTTTTAAATGGAATATGGGTTGGATGCACGATTCACTTAAATATATGAGCTTTGACCCGATTTACCGTCAGCATCATCACCATCAGCTCACTTTTAGCATGTGGTACGCTTTTGATGAAAATTTCATGCTTCCGCTCAGCCATGATGAAGTGGTACATATGAAAGGCTCCCTCATCAATAAAATGCCGGGTGATCTCAACCAGAAATTTGCCAACCTTCGTGCCCTTTATGCACATATGATGGCGCATCCCGGGAAGAAACTTCTCTTTATGGGCTGCGAGATCGCCCAGTTTGCCGAATGGAATTTTGAGCAAAGCCTTGACTGGCATCTTCTCGATTTCCCTCTGCACAGTAAACTGCAGAAGATGCTGAGTGACTTAAACCGCATCTACCGTGATGAACGTGCACTGCATCAGTATGATGAAAAACGAGAAGGATTCGAATGGATTGATGACGGTGATTATCAACATAACTGCATTAGCTTTATGCGCAAGAGCGATAAGCCGGATGAGACCATATATGTACTGTGCAATTTCTCTGATGAGACACGACATGAATACCTGGTTGGTGTCCCATATCCGGGGACATATGAGGAGATTTTCAATTCTCAGTCAAGCTATTACGAGGGCTGGAACATCGGTAATAACGGCCCCATCGAAGCCAGGAAAGTGCCAAGGCATGGACGTGAATATTCGATTACATTGACCCTGCCGCCGCTCGGTGTACTCTATTTAAAACAACCAGAAGAAAAAGCATGAGCAGTTAGCATTTTCTATGGATAACGCACAATCAAAACATCTATACACTAAAAGTCACCTGTCTATTTATTCCCGCGAAGGCGGGGATTCTGAGATCTTTTGCTCGTAACTGGATCCCCGCCTTCGCGGGAATAACGGTGTGGCGAAGAAGTTGGGTCTTTACGAGTTCCTACGTCCTTTATTCACATTCAGGCCAGCCATATCCCCAGCGCCAGGGCAGGCCGGTACATGGCATGCCGCCGACGCGTACCGACCGATACATTAGATCTGCGATACCGGTATAGATAATCTCCGCTTCACGGGGCAAGATATCGTATTCGGTGCTCAGTTCAGGCCTTCTCTTTAATCCGATTTGCAGAACGCAGTCCTTTAAGGCCAGATCAGCTTCTTTGCGGGCCTCAAAACTATTCTCCGCAATTGTTTCACGAGGTCCTCCGGTGTGATATTCACGGTCATGACTGATACAGCATGATTGCCAGGGCGGCTCTTTTCCGTGGGTGGTCTGGAAATCCTTGATTTTGCCGGCCAGATATTCCCAGCCGATGGAGAGTCCGCCGCTGCAGCCGTCCGTGGTGAATTCGGCGAGCACACTTCCGGCACGGACTTTAAGGGCCGTCAGCTGTTCATGGCGTCCCATTTCAAGCTGACGCTCCAGTGCGCTAACACGTGTTTCCAGTTTGGTGTCGGTTTCGGCATCTGATTTTCCTGAGAGAAAAAGAGCAGCTACCAGTAAAATAAGAAGGAGGGACGTTGCAAATAACAGCAGGCAGCTCCCTGCTGGAGGTAGTTTTATACGAAAGAAATTCATGGCGACTGATCGCGGTATTCATTTTGCGGGATGGGGCGGCCTACCAATACTGCTGTATGTATCAGTAATCGCTCAACCGAACTCATTTCAGTTCGTTCGGCAAGCACGTTGCGGGCCATTTCCGGTTCATCGGTGATGATGCCGTCCACACCCAGTGACATCATACGAGACATGGAGACCTGGTCATTAACCGTCCAGACAAACAGTTGTTTGCCGGCGGACTGTGCACTGCTGATAAAACGAGGGGTTGCCATAGCTATGTTGACGGCCAGGAAATTTACGTCCAGATTGGTTGTGTTGCCGATTGCCTTGGCAGAGAGCAGGCCGACAACCCAGTCCGGCCGCAGGGCATGGATTTTCTGGACACCAGCGTATTTCAGCGACATGATGGCAACATCGCTGACCATATCCGCCTGTTCAACGATATCTACAACCCTTTGTTCAAGCTGCTGGTCATGTCCATAATACTTAAGTTCGATCATGACCCGGGCCTTACCCCGCGCCTCATCCAGAACCTCGATCAGGGTTGGCACACGTTCAGCTGAGAATTTCGGGTCAAACCAGCTGCCTATATCGATCGCTTTTAACTGCTCAAGTGTCCCATCCCACACCTTCAGGTTCACACCCGCAAGTTTCATGAAATCACTGTCATGGATCACCACAACTTTTCCATCGACAGTTTCCTGAACGTCAATTTCAATCCAGTCGGTGCCATCTTTTATTGCCTGTCGTACGGAAGCGAGTGTATTCTCGGGTGCCTTACCGGCGGCCCCGCGATGTGCAATGATTGTCACATCATCGTTTGTCTGGATATCGTTGAGGAATAAGGTTCCGACGACTACTGCAATTCCGGCGCAGGCGAGCAGCAGCAGGGCAAAGCGGGAACCAGTCATATGCCAATGTTGGCCCTGTCGTTCCTGTATAAGATCGCTTATATCCAGGCCTGAACCATATCGTTTATAGAGTACTGCCAAAAGAGAGGCGAAGCTTCCCGAAGTAAATGTTGTAATAAAAAGATTTCCAAGTGACCATAAGGCCACGAGCGCTCCAAGTACAACCACCAGCAAGTTGAGTGAATTGAAGAACATTGGAGCCAGATTCGAACCGAGAAATTTGATAGTACCCAGTACAACTGCTCCGAGCAGAAGTGCAGAGATTCCCCATAATCCAAATGTCAGCAGGAACAATCGATGATGTCCTTTAGTAAGCTTCCTGCTTTCTTTAAATGAACGGGATGGCGGTACACCCCCAAACAGGATTAAAGGAAGCGTAAGGGACCACGAGAGAAGCCTGGGAAGAAGAACTGCAAGCATCGCTGCAAGAAGTAACCCGATAAGTATGGCTGCAATCAGGAACTCGGGTGGTTTTTCTGAGAGATAATAATTGATATCATAGTCCGTAATCAGAAACCAGGCAATAGCACCACTGGCGGCAAGAAAAGGCAGTGTGATTATAAGTAGTCGTGCAATAAGATGGATGGTTAACGAGAAAATTCTCGCCGCCCGTCTGGCGGTGAAATACAGGGGCTGCATTACACCGGTGTGTACCTCCTTCATGATGCAGCCACAAACAGCCATCATGGATGCCTGTTCGAAGGCCAGGATTGTTATCAGCAATGCGGCAAACAGTATCAGTGCCACTATTCCGGATGGTGTAAGCAGGAAATAGACAATATCCTGATCGGAAAGCATAGTCTTGCCGGATAAACGTAGCAGGAGCTTACCGACAATACCAACCAGGGGGGTGAAAAGGATTACGCCGAGTGCTACATAGGCAAGGTGTATTGCAAAAATTTTACCGATACTTTTGCGCAGAACTCTCAGTATTTCCTTGCTGATGGCGGAGATATTGTTTGCCATTACTTATTTCTTAGAAAAATTGGTGAAGGCGCTTATCCTAAAATTTATACTGGAGATAGATTCTTCCATCGGAATAATCCTCTCCACCTGCTACATCTTCATCCTGGTCAATGAATGCGTAACGAAGCCTGACACTGCAGCCTTCAAACCATCCACCGAGATTATACTGAAGGTTGAAATCAATTTCATCGAAGTCGGGAGATATATTTTCACCCGAATCGGGAGTATTGAAACTGCCGTAAAAAACATCCGCACTTAAACCTTTTGCGCCAAGTCGTTCAAAATTGTATTTAAGCTGAAGCGCCCAGACATCCTCGTCAGCACGCTCATGGTTGTTGACCTGCATACTGACATTCCAGTCACCGCCAAAGGGCACACGGAGTGCATCATCTCCGTTCGAGCCGTAGTAGGCAATTAGTTTTGCACCATATGCGGCCATTCCAATATTTCCACCGGCAGAAAAAGTGTCGATGCTGCCATCCAATGCATCGCCCACATCCGTCTGGTTGAAATATTTCAAACTGGCGGATAAAGAATAATCTTCGCTCATTTTTTGATCATAACCGGCCTGCACATATAAAGTATTCAGCACTTCGTTGAAATAGTAGTCCCAGCCCTGAATTTTGAATATATCGGATAGTTGCCAGACGACACCACCGGCAAGTGCACCTTCATTTTCATCAAGGTTACCGGTAATGCCGGATGTTATGGATTCCCAATCCTCAGATGTCCAATTCAGCCATTTGTCGATATAGTAACCGTGGAGTTCTACTTTCTCTATGGAATTGTTTATAACGGCAAAACCCCTATATTTTTTTGGAGTCAAGCGAATGTCGTGGGCTTTGAGCCAGGGCGTTTCAACCTGTTGCGCTCCCAGGATGAGATTGGTATCCCAGTTGTTATAGCGCAGATAATATTCGTCAAGTGCGGCATAATTTTCAGCGTCGAATGGAGTGTCTCCCAGTGCCAGAAGTCCCCTGTAAACTTCGTCATCGTCAAGGTTATCGCCGGCTCCAGCTTTAAATCCAACCCCCGCACTGATCCCGTAAAGAGGTGCTGTTTCAAATCTGAGATTGCCACCAATTGTCACAGTAGTCCTATCTTCTGTAACACCATCAAAATCCCGGGTAAAGAGCAGTGAGCGGATATTACCATTGAGTTTTCCCTGGGTAAAAACACTGGCAAGACTGTCAGGCTGTGCTGGTTGTTCAGTAGTTGCTGATGCCATAACAGTAGATGAGACTGATGAGATGAGAAGTATTGCAGCTACCTTCATTCGCGATAGTTTTCGCTTTCGATTTTTCATCTGAATCCGTCCTCCCATGATTTTCTTTTTGTGGTTACTCGGAACATTCAGGTAAACCAAGTGGATTTGACTATATTTGATGGCGTCGTAAAAAGTCCGATCTCCTTCGTTGCAGGTTTTTCTCAGAACCTCAACATACCATATGTATTGTTGAGGGCCTGAGAAAAACACTACGCCTCGTATATCAAACTTTTTGACTTAGCCATCCGGAACTTCGAATGACCTTTTTACTAGTTCATCAAAAACAAATTAACCCGACAAGTCGGAAACTTTTTAATTACGCTGAATAA
>DEIL01000304.1:16454-21873 GCA_002352445.1 Desulfobulbaceae bacterium UBA2775 | reverse complement strand
ATTATAGAACAACTCCCAAACAGTAGATGAGTCCTCAATTCCGATAACGTCAAGAAAACGCCCTTTATTCATACTATTGTAACTGTAAGCAACACCCATGGCATCATTATCACGACTGGGGATAAGTCCTTTAGCGTTCACACCAAGACTGATATAAAAATCAGCGGGGTTCGTGTCTTCATCTGCAGTCTCTATACGTGAGAAAACTCCCACACCTTGAAGGTCCTGACGTCCATCAGCTGTATCAATAAGTTGATTCATTTCATCCTCAACCCATAGATATTGCCACATATCAGCAGAAAAGAACCACGTGTTATCTTTAGTAGAGGGTACTAGCTGTCCGTCTTCAATAGTGATACGACCGTTAATTTGATTGAATTCATTGTCCCATCCGTATCCAGGCATGAGGTTAAAGCCACCAGGAAGACCATTCATTTTATACTGATATCCGAGAGTTACTAATGCTGTCAGACCGTCATCTAACTTATTAAAGCCACTATTGTTTGAAGTATCACTGCTAGTACATACGAGACCTGTAATTGTCAAATTTGGACTGGGCATGGAGACGGCTGCTGCCCCCAAGACACTGTACGGAACTATCAGCGCCGGAGATAGAGGCATAGCTAGATTCATGTTCCACCACTGTGTACGTCCTTTGCCACCTGAAAACTCATTTGTTGTGCCATACATATCCATTTTTCCAATACTTAACCCAAACGTCTCACTGAAAAATTGAGTGTAGGTAATCATAGGTAGCAAGAGAGTAACATCGGCATCTAATGTAGTGGTAGTAGGATGTGTTGCGTCTGCGTTGACCGGGATCAAGGCACCGCTGATACCATTGACTGATTGTCCATAACGCGACACTGCACGCATCTGGAGTAAACCACCCGGGATAAGCCCCATACGGTCAAAATCAACATTAATGTTGTAGTCGATGGTTCCACCATACTCAGAGTCTGTATCTACTCCGCCATCAACAACACCTTGGAAATACTGGTTATAATCGATATCGAAAGTGAAACCCTTCTTAGCCCACTCAGTACGGCTACCACTAAGGTCTCCGAACAGATAAGAACGTTCAGACAAATTACCAGAGTAGTCAGACAATGGCAGGAGTCCACTTGGCTCTGTTGCAGCTCCTTGTGCTGGAACTATTACTGTCAACATGCTTATAGTAGCAAGAGTACTGATGATGTTTTTTGATCTAGTAGGTTTCATTTTGATTTTCTCTCCAATCTTCTTAAGATGCACTGATGTAGACCCTTTTGTTTTTCATAAGTACAATTCAATTCATCAGAGATTACAGATTGATAATCTGTTGCAGAAAATGTTAATTTCTAACCGGTACGCTTCTATTAGAGTTCAACCTGCTTGATGGCGTCGTAAA
This sequence comes from Desulfobulbaceae bacterium UBA2775, assembly GCA_002352445.1. GTDB lineage: Bacteria > Desulfobacterota > Desulfobulbia > Desulfobulbales > Desulfocapsaceae > Desulfomarina. The sequence goes on along the minus strand of DEIL01000304.1, from coordinate 20,483 downwards.
AAGTCCGATCCGGAGTCTACGTTTATCCTACTTAGGAAACAAAAACTGTATTTGTGCTCTCATTTGCCACTCTGCGCCGAAATTATCCGGTGTCACTACATTATAGTATCCGGATAACTGAGCATTAACAGGTAGTTTACCAATTGTAAAAACTCTACCTACACCACCACCCAACGGTATAGTCCATTGGTTATCACTGTTTGCTTCCCAGTTAGCAGTATTGATTGGTGCAGTGATCAAGTACCATCCATCTGACATATTATAGTTGGCAAAATACTGCAAGGTGAAGAGATTGATATCATTATCTCCTGATCCTGCGACTGACCAGATATTACTGACAAGTGCACCGATGGTCCAGTTGTTGATCTTAGTGAGCGCAACTCCGGAAATTCCAAGACCCCATTTGTCTGCACCTAACATATCATCTGTAGCTGTCGGCAAAAGAAACATTGGTCCGCCACCCCACACGACTTTGCCTGACTCTTTCGGTGAGAGAAAAGCAGAAAATGATGTATCTCCCAATCCATTGGTTCTATCCTGCCAAGGAAACAACCCTGGCTGTGAAACAACAGGTAAAATAGTCCGGGTGATCAGATTCCAGTTATCATTAAGCTCAAAGGGAAATATCGGCTGAATATTGAGTGTGTTCTTAGTCTTGTTGTCCGGTCCTATATTGAAGTCGGTATTGTTCTGAAAAGGCACAGAGATCATGCTGGCTACCGGGTTTTGGACGGCATCTCGCAATTCGTTGACATTCTCTTCCGCCAATGCATGGGATGATAGTCCACAGACTAACAACGCTGCCAATAATGGCTTGTATTGTTTCGTTATTTTCATTTAAAATCCTTTTCTTTATATTACAGTAGTTATGTCAAGTTGAGGCAAATGCCAAATTAGTTGAGATTAGATGATAGTGTTATTGAGTAGTGTAGCCGCGGCCGCTCAAGCAGGCGCGATACGCTTTTTCATATTCTCCCAACATCACTTGTTGTTGAGCTTGAGCTTGCTGAGCGCTGTTCTGCTGTGCCTTTTGTTGTTGATGTTTCCGGACTCCGCCACCATTCCACCGGTAGTTGCTCCAATTGCGGCTCCTTTTCCCCCATCTCCAGCAATTGCTCCCACAACCACACCTGCAAGGGCACCACCCGCAGCCCCTTTCACTACCTTGCGATCCTGTTGGGGGGTACTCTGGCTGGAAGCAGCATTTGCAACCTGCAGCGGATCAATCCCGGTTTTCTGAGTTGCCCACTGGCGGCACTCCCCTTCATCTTTTGTCTGCTGTTCCTGACTCTGCCCCTGTGCCGTGTAGACAATTGTTGCTGCAGCACTGCTCACCGCTGTAACGCATAATGTGATCAGGCTGCCAAAAATTATTCTCTAATAGTTTTTCATAATTATCTCCTCCATCTAAATTATTTTCAGCAGATGCTTATATCTCTGTCAAAAAGGCTTATGCATTGCAATAATTCTTGTTTCAACTCTTGAAGAAGAACTGAATATTCCTGTTTTCGAAACGATGCTTCCTGAGACTGCGAGTTTCTCCAATAGTGTAAGGCCTTGCTGCATTTATGATAATCCATACAGGTTTCCCGAAAAACAGGATTGCTGCGAAAGAGATGTTGCATTAACGGGCGGTGAGCAGGAAAATGTTTTGAAACTGTTAAGAAACTCTCATTCATAGTAGCCATCTCTCTCCTCCACCCATTCTCAGACAATGATTATTAATAACCAGCGATTATTATTAAAGTGGTATATAATTCTTTACAACCTAATTTAGGATAAATGTTTTCTGGGAACATGTTTAAATAATAGAAAATTTCCTATGAATACTAACAGCCCAACGATTTCAATTTTATGGTGAACGTAAAAACATCGGCCCCATATTTTCCTCCGGGAAATATCTCTGCTAATTCTATCCGTAATCAGCTTCAGCGAATACTCGCCAGTCCTGAATTCACCGCTACGGAAAGTCAACGAAAATTCCTGAAATTTGTTGTATTGGAGACACTTTCCGGGAACAGTGATAAAATTAAAGGATTCACTGTGGCAACCTGTGTATTTGGGAGGGGAGATGAGTTTGACCAGGGAACTGATCCAATTGTCAGTATACAGGCCAATAAATTACGGCGGGCCCTGGAACGCTATTATCTGGTTGCTGTCCACAGCGATCCAGTATATATCGACATCCCAAAAGGTGCTTATGTTCCTGTTTTTACTAAACAGTCACCATATAATCCTGTTGCAGAAGTTCGAGTAAGTAGAGATAAGGCATCAGGCGTTGAAGAATCGTGGCCCACAATTCTCATTCGTCCATTTTTAAACCTAACGGGTGACGCTTCGTTGGATTGGCTGGGACCAGGTTTTGCAAGTGAACTCAGAATGGAAATGACCTTGCACAGGGATATTCAGGTATTAAAAGATATTCCTGACGGAGGCAACAGACGGGCAGCAGACACCATTGCCAGATTTGTGATTGATGGAGAAATTCTCAACGACATAAAAGGGATCAAAGTAATTGTCACGTTGACAGATACCCTGAGCAATCTGCAACTCTGGTCTAAAGGGCTCAATTGCGGCAATGATCCATTGCAACTGATTGTTTTCCAGAAAAAAATCATACAGACTGTTGCTGCCCAGATAGGATGTGAACAGGGAGTTATCGCAAATAAAATTCTTACGGAATCCACGGATAAGGCTCCAGAACAATTAAAGACCTATGAAGCAATTCTGAGATTTCTTGAATATAGCCGGGATCCGACCGAAGAACGATTTACACAGGCCTTATTTGCTCTGGAATGCGCCAAAAAACTAGAGCCTCTGTGCAGTAAGGTCTGGTCTATGCTTGCACGTCTTTACATCATCATATACTCCTTTGAAATTCCAGGATTTGTCCTAGGCGATGCAAAAAACAAAGCAGTTTCCTATGCGGAAAAAGGAGCAAAACTTGCACCCGACAGTCAGTTTGCACGTGCTGTCCTGGCGTTTGTAAGACTTATAACAAATGAAACATCTGCTGCCAAAAAAGAAGTTCGACTAGCCTATGAACTCCATCCTGATTCCGTTGTTCTACTAGACACAATCGGATATGTGATGGCCCTGTCGGGAGAATGGGAAGAGGGGACAGAATTAATTAAGAAAGCAATTCGAAGGAACCCATACCATCTTGATTATGCGCATTACGCACTCTGGGCAAACTGGATCAGACAGAAGGACTACGAACAGGCTTACCAGGAAACAATGCACCTTAGGAGCCCGCAGAGCTTCTGGGAACCGCTGGTAAGGGCAGCCACCCTTGGAAACCTTGGTCGATTGGAAGAGGGGGGAAACTGTGTTGAGGATCTGCTCGCCCTCAAACCGGATTTCCCGAGCCGTGGTCGCATTTTGATAGGACGATTTGTAAAGTTTAAAAGTATTGCAGAGCCGACTGTTGACGGACTGAAGAAATGTGGCCTGGAGCTTGCTTGAAATATAAAATGCTGCCAAAGAACTTATCTGGCAATGGTTTTTTCCTGCAAAAGAACTGACCGTTGTGATTGAGACCAATGAGCGCAGACGCTATCATGTCCATGAAACGTCTCTCCAGAAAGCACTTCGCATACATTCCGCCATAGCTTTGCCAGCCATATATTGCAGGCCAATTATGATATTAAAACAATCCAACAGTTACTGGGGCACAGTGACGTACGATCAACCATGATTTACACCCATACAGTAAAAAGTGTTACAATCAAAGAGGTCAAAAGCCCGCTTGATTTTTAACAGACGACGCCGGAGAAGACTTCTTGCATCGCTGGCATGAATAAAAAGAGGTAAATATTTTGATAATTACAAAACATGTGGTTGTTAAAGGCCGGGTTCAGGGAGTATTTTTTCGCGACTACACAAGAAAACAGGCAATTCAGCACAACTTGACCGGCTGGGTCCGCAACCTGCCGGATGGATCTGTTGAAGCACTCTTCTACGGAGAGGAAAAAATGGTTTCAGATATACTTTCCTGGCTCAAGCAAGGGTCTCCCCAGTCCAGAGTGG
>DEIL01000304.1:0-16355 GCA_002352445.1 Desulfobulbaceae bacterium UBA2775 | reverse complement strand
ACTTATCCAAGCATTCTAAAATTCCGCTTTATTCGGGTTAATAACAACATGCTTCTCACGATAAACAACCTCAACCTGTCTTTCAATTCCTACGACGAGGATAATATACCCGTCCAGGAACATATACTCCATGACGTATCGCTGGCAGTAAAGGCAGGTGAAACGACTGCATTGGTAGGAGAATCCGGCTCGGGAAAATCGGTTACTGCATTTTCAATTCTCCGGCTCCTTGAGGAGAGCAGCTCAATTACCACGACAGGTTCCATATCTTTTGACAACAGGGATCTCTCCGGTCTCACCCTTGACGAGATGCGCCTCATTCGCGGCAATAAAATTGCGATGATTTTCCAGGAACCGATGACGTCGCTTAATCCGGTATACTCGGTAGGCAGCCAGATGATTGAACCGCTTATGATTCACCAGAGGATGAAAAAAAAGGAGGCGGAAAAGGAGGCGATACGACTGCTGCACAGAACAGGTATTGATGACCCGGAAAATCGCTACTTCGCATTTCCTCATCAGCTGTCAGGGGGACAACGGCAACGGGTAATAATCGCCATGGCGCTTGCCTGTCACCCTTCCCTTTTAATTGCAGATGAACCGACAACCGCCCTCGATGTAACCATACAGGCACAGATTCTTGAGCTTATAAAAGATATCCAGGCAGAATACGGGATGGGAGTGCTGCTCATTACCCATGACCTGGTGCTGGTTAAAAACAGTGCCCAACATATCTATATCATGGAGAAGGGCCATATAATTGAACATGGAACAACAGAAAAGCTCTTCTCCTCTCCCTCCAGTGACTATACAAAACGACTGCTCTCCGCCACCTGGCAGCAGCCAAAACCCGAGAAAAGAGAGGGTCCGACTCTTCTGACAACAGAAAAACTCTGCTGTTATTTTCAGATGGGGAACAGCTGGGACCGTCTCTTTAAACGTGAAAAGAAGCTTATCAAAGCCGTGGATATGGTTACCCTTAAACTTTACCAGGGAACCACCTGCGGTGTTGTGGGAGAGTCCGGGTCGGGCAAAACAACCCTAGCCATGGCAATCCTGAAGCTTGTTAACAGTCATGGGAAAATCATCTTCGACAATCAAAATCTTGAGGACATAAGCAGTCGCCATATGCGCCCTCTCCGCAGCGACATGCAGATTGTCTTTCAAGATCCCTTCTCTTCCCTTTCGCCGCGGCTTACAATCGGGGAGATCATCAGTGAAGGGATCAAAGTTCATATGGCAGACATAACAGAAACGCAGCGAAGAACTATCATCAGCCATGCTTTAGAAGAAGTCGGCCTCATTGAAGACATGACAATGCGTTACCCTCATGAGTTCTCCGGAGGTCAGCGACAACGAATTGCAATTGCCAGAGCTCTGGTATTAAAACCGCGGTTTCTTATTCTTGATGAGCCGACTTCAGCTCTCGATGTAACCATCCAGGCCCAGATTATCGAGCTTCTCCTCTCCCTGCAGGAGAAATATGATATGTCCTACCTCTTTATCTCTCACGACCTTCGTGTTGTCCGGGCGCTAGCTGATTATGTGGTAGTTATGCAGCATGGACAAGTTGTGGAATCAGGAGCAGCAGAGAAGATATTCAGCTCACCGGTACAGGAGTATACTCAAACCCTCTTCAAGGCTGCACTGCATGATTATTCTCTTGGCGATTGATACTGAAATTGATTAAGGCCAATAATCAGCATAATTATCCTGATTCTGCTGGTACTGAACTATTTCTACCAGCACTACTGTAACGAGCAGAACAAGATACCTTCCCACTGGTAACTTTCTGCCTCACTGGGCCTTACCGCCGGCCTGATGAGTCAGCTGGCCAATGCAGCCGGAACTGTAATGGTTATCTATCTGCAAATCGGCTCGCCAGTCCAGCCTGAAGCATTTCCTCAGTAATTGGAAAGCCATCTGCTGCAAGCATTGATAAGGAAACGAGAGCCCATTCAGAAGATGGAACTCCCAATGCTTTGAAATCAATCTCAATTGTTCTTGCGTTGTTCTTCGGGATTTCCAGGTTATCAGCCATAATTACCAAGCTGTCCTCATCGAGCAATGAAAATACCTTCTTCCTGCGTGCCACACCTTCCGCTGAAAGTGCAATAACTATATTGGGTTTAATTATGCCAGTGTAGCCAACGGGGGATCGGCTCAGCACAACCTCACTGACCGAATGTCCGCGAAGAACGGTGATAGGATAATCACTTTTCTGGGTGACATGCATGCCTGCACTCATTGCCGATAGACAGAGAATTTCTCCAGCGGTGTTGATCCGTTGACCTGCAGCCCCCAGCAGCAGGATATCGCAACGGGAAGAAACCGGTGGGGAAAATTTACAATCTATCCTCCCTACAGGATCTGCGCATTGAAGCTGTGCAGCAAGGCTTCGATAGTGGCCGCCAAATTCCAGTCGTTCATTGGCAGAAACTCTGCCTTCGGCTTCGGGGAGTAGAGACATTTCCTGTTCGATCTGTTTAAGTGAGATCTTGTTCCGCTTACCGAAACGACCTGGGCACATACCCCAGATATCTATCATGGAAAATCCCCGGTAGACCACTGCTTCCTGGATCCGGGAGGATAACTCCCGGTCTGTCGCCATGAGTCTGCCAACCCAGGGAGCGCCAGCCGCCTTACCAATCCTACAGATATCAAGAGGGGGCTCCAGTTGATTCAAAAAACCAGAGGAGGTCCAGGCTTCAACAGGTGTGGTTACCGAACACTGGCCTCCCGTCATCCCATAATTAAAGTTATTGAGTATCAAAAGGTTTATATCAAGATTCCTGCGGCAGCTGCTCAAAACGTGTGCTCCGCCAATTCCCAGACCACCATCACCCATGATCGTTATAACCGTCAACTCGGGATCAGCCATTTTCAGACCGGTTGCATAGGTGAGCGCACGTCCGTGCAAACCATGAAATGCGTGGGTGTTAAAGAAAGTGTCAAACAATCCGGCACAACCTATATCCGTTACTATGACAATCTGCTCCCCATTCAATCCCAGCCGCTGCAGGGCGTCATCAAGAGTCCGAACAACCCTCTCATGGGAACAGCCAGGACAAAAGACCGGTGGTCTTTGTATATTGAGAAGAGTTGTCATAGAGCAATCACCTGCTGAATTAATTCGGGGCTGATAAGCTCTCCATCCATTTTGCCGAAATGGCTGACATGCTGACTTTCAGCAAGCCGTTCTATCTCCCTGACATATTGACCAAGGTTCATCTCCACCACCACCACCCTCTTTACTTCATTGATACATTGTTTAATAAAATCTTCAGGTACAGGATACAGGGTTTTCAAAATAAGTAATGAAATGGCCTTTCCTCCTTTTCGCATCTGCTCAACAGCAGTTTTAGCCGCACGGGCGGTTACCCCATAAACGAGAAGGAGAGTCTCAGCATCCGGATCGGAATCAAATTCGAAAAAAGTGAAAGTGTCCACATTGGTTACAAGTTTTTTATCCAATCGCTCAATCACCTGCCCTATGATATCGGTGTCTGCAGTAATATATCCCTCTGGATCGTGGGTTGATGAAGTTTGCCTAACGAGCCGGGATCCACCAATGGGCAGAAAAGGTGGTATCATTGTTCCGGGAGGTACCTGGAAAGGTAGATAAGGTTGATCCTCAGGACAATACTTTCGAGTAAGAAGGTCAGGCGTATCCAGAGAATCAATTTCAATGCTTTCACGGGTCATACCTATCTCTTTATTTGAGGCGATAAATACCGGGCAGCGATACTGTTCAGCTAGATTAAATGCATGCATGGTCAATATATAACAGTCCCTGACATCAACCGGAGCAAGGACAACAACCGGAAGCCCGCCACTGCTGCCCCAACGCAGAAACTGGATATCCCCATCCGCCCCCTTTGTGGCCGATCCGGTTGAAGGACCGAGGCGCTGGACATCAACAATGACCAGGGGGATTTCGCCACTTAATGCAAAGGAAATCTGTTCACTGTACAGACTGATCCCAGGCCCGGACGTCGCCGTCATTGCCTTGAGACCGGCCATGGAGGCCCCGAGACAAAAGCCGATGGAGGCAATTTCATCTTCTCCCTGCAGACAGACCCCCTTCAGGGGTGGGAGCAATTTCAGCATCTGCTGGTAAATTGTTGTTGCAGGCGTAATTGGATAGCCGGAAAAAAAACGGCAGCCAGCCCGAACAGCAGCCCTTGCTATTGCCTCGTTGCCATCAATAAAACTTAGCGCCATTTTGCTCTTCCCATTTGTCTTTAGTTTGCAGAGATTCCAGTGCAACAGTCCGCTATTTAACTGTAAATAGTGATGACGTCCGAACAATCATGCTATATGGTTCTCAAAAAAGAAATATATTTTCATTTTACAGAGATTGACATGTTTCCGGCAAACATACTTACATCGGCCCCCCACTCACCCGGCGTCTACCTGATGCTCGATAATAAATCAGCAGTACTCTATGTAGGCAAGGCGAAGGATCTCTTTAAACGATTAGCGTCCTATGCACATTTTTCCGCTGCCGAGCATAATAAGACGGCAGTAATGCTTTCCAAAGTAGGCAAAGTCGATACGATTATAACAGGTACAGAAAAAGAAGCCCTGATTCTGGAAGCTTCTCTTATAAAAAAATATAAACCAAAATATAATATCCTTCTGCGCGACGATAAGAACTATCCCTATATCAGAGTCACGGTCCAGGAGGAATGGCCAAGAGTGATGATGGCCAGGAGAAAGAAAAAAGATAAGGCACGATATTTTGGACCCTATTCATCATCATCATCAATGTGGTCTACTCTGAAACTGATATCTGCCCTTTTTCCTTTAAGAAATTGCAAAGGATCCAGACTTAAAAAAAGAAATCGACCATGCCTAAACAGACAGATCGGTAAATGTCTTGCGCCATGTACAGGCGAGGCCGACCCTTTACTTTACAGGGAGCATGTAGATAATATTATCATGCTCCTGGAAGGCAAAAACAGAGCCCTTACGGGACAACTGAAAGAGAAAATGCAGGTCGCATCAAATTCTCTTGAGTTTGAAAAAGCCGCCACAATCAGGGATCAAATAGCAGCTCTTTCCCGTACCCTGGAAAAACAGGTTATCTCAGCAAACCATACCAAAGATCAGGATGTATTTGGCTTTGGTCGTCAGGATGCGTCCGTTACAATTTCAATTCTTTTTATCCGCAGCGGCCTTATCAATGGAAGCAGAACATTTTTTCTTGCAGATCCGTTTGGCGATGACACCTCCATACTCTCTCAGGTTTTGAGTCAGTTTTATGATAGCAGTTCGTTAATACCTAAGGAGATCCTTCTTCCCTTCTTACCGAGCGATATTGAAATCATTCAAGAGCATCTGAACGACAGTGCAGACAGAAAGGTAACAATGAAAGCGCCCCGAAGGGGTGACAACCTGCAATTAGTAGCAATGGCAAATACCAATGCTCTGCAGGTTTTCAAGGAAAAAGAAAAAAAAGCTAAATCCTGGCAGAGCCTTTCACAGGCAATGCAGAAAAGACTTCACCTTCAACGGGCGCCTGACAAAATTGAATGCCTGGACATCTCCAATATCAGCGGCAAGCAGGCGGTGGGATCCCTTGTCTGTTTTGATAGAGGAGAAGCCGACAAGAATAATTTCCGCCATTTTAAAATCAGAACGGTGGAGGGCCCCGACGATTATGCAATGATGAGAGAAGTCCTCTACCGACGGCTCCGCCGGGCCATTGATGAGGACACCCTGCCCGACCTTTTTATTGTGGACGGCGGCCGGGGGCAGCTGGGCATGGCGCTTTCAATTGCTGACGAACTTTCCATCACAGAGAGACTGGACTGGATCGGGATCGCCAAAGAAAAAAAAGGGGAAGGAGAAAAACTGTATAAGCCCGGCCGAAAGAACCCGATACTGCTGCAAGCCCATAATCCGGTTCTCCTGTACCTTATGAGAATCCGGGATGAATCTCACCGGTTCGGAGTAACATTTCATAGAAAACTGCGAAATAAGGCCACCCTATTCTCAGAACTTGATACTATTCCCGGCATTGGCAGGGAAAAGAAAAGAAATCTCCTTAAACATCTTGGCAGCCTGAAGCGGATAAAACAGGCGACAGAAGAAGAGTTACAGGAGGTGCGGGGGATTGGAAATGAGCTTGCAAAACAGATCAACTCCCATTTTCATCCGGACTGATCCTCTCGCAGCCTTCTCACCTCCAATCGTCCCTGAATATAGAGTGACAGAGCAGCAATAGCCCGGTCACAAACCTGAAAAACCGGAATCCCTCTTTCAATCAGTGCATCCCGTAACGGGTCATAGAGCCTGCCGCCATCTATCACAGTTACTATCGGCTTTTCGCTCTCTCTTACCAGCTCCGTAATCAGGTTTTTTATGCTTGTATCAGAATCCATATCATAACGCCCTCCTGAGCTGTCACTCAAGGTCTTCGTAACCGGGGAAAGAGGGTCAAGACTGATTACAATTGCATCAACCCCATCATCGCCCACCAAGATTCGCGCGATAGAGGCATGGGCTTCATCATCGGCGGAAGGAGTAATATCAAACGGATTTGTCAGGGTTACCAGGGGAGAAAGTTTTCTAGAGTCGAAGATTTTTCCTATCTTTTTTTTGCTATCAGCACTGAAATCAGCCAGGCTCATCTGATACTCATCCGAGGCGATGGAATCAGCCATACCTACAGCTTCAAAACCTGCACCACTCACTGCAGCGAGTCTTCTTCCGCCGATCATTTTCTGATGCAGAGTCTCCGAAAGAAAAAAGAGATCCTGAAATTCAATGAAATTTCTGGCAACTATGGCCCCCGCCTGCTGTACACAGTTTTCACAAACCATATAATCACCGGCAAGAGATGCCGTGTGTCCACTTGTTGCAGCCTTTCCTTCCGGAGTCCTTCCCGCCTTATAAAAAACCACTGTTTTTCCATTAAGCACGGCGGAGCGCACCGCCCTGCAAAACTCCAGACCATCTAGATCTGAAAAGCCCTCGGCATAAACTCCAATAACATCGACTTCTCTGGAATCTATAAAATAGTTCACCATATCACCGAGAGTGAGATCGGTCTGGTTGCCTATGGAAATCATGTAGGCAGGGCTGAGGTGAGGACACTGATGAGTGCGATGAAGCATGAAGGCGCCACTCTGACTGATAAGAGCTGCCCGACGATAGCCTCTTTCACTATCTTTTGGCAGTTTTTCTTCAGGAATGAACCAGGTATCATATCTGCCGGGCCTCGAAATTACCCCCATACAGTTTGCTCCAAGAAATACAGGGCCTCCGTCTTCAGATGTATGGCATGCATTTATTCGAGCAACAACCTGATCGGCACGATCTCTGCTCTCTTCGGTCTCTCCCAGGCCACCTGGAATAAGCATAACTGTTTCGGCACATCTCAACCGAATAATTTCTTCGATTAAGCCGGGAAGTTGTGAAGCTGAGACAGCTACAACCAGCATATCAAGAGGTTTTTTCAATGCCGCAAGAGAAGGAAGACACTGTACACCGGCGATTTCCTTCTCCCCTTCACGAATTAGAGTTACATCGTCTCCGGGGTAGCCCTCGGCAAGAATATTATCCAGTATAATTCGACCGAAATTCTTTCGCTTGCCGGACACGCCGATAATACCGATGCTCTTTGGATGCAACAGGCGATCAATTTTGTGTATAGGACGCGGATAGCAGGGAACCGCTGCAGTTGAGAACCGACACATACCATCAAGAGGAACCATAAGATAATCTGTAAAGGCAAATGGATTCACCTCAAGCTCTTCAATGATAAAACAGCTGTCAGGACTATTGGGAGAATAGTGGTTTGCCATCCTGATAAACGAATCAAAACATTCAATCAGCTGCTCATTTGTTACTACCCTTCTCTGCCCTCGTGTCAAACCTGTCAGTTTTTTGTACGCAATAGTAGGTTTAAACAGCTCAAAGAAAGAGTAGCCATCGTTCATCTCAGTTAGTGCAGCCACTATAGCCTGCCCCTTGCGGAACCGTTCTGCATAAAGCTCCGCATCGGTGCCTCCCAGTCCGGCACTTATCACCATGCCAAACTCTCGAGTATGCCTCAATCCAACGATGAGCTCATTGCCAAAAGCTAAAGAATCGGGGGGCATAAATTGAACGAGAAGAGTTCCCTCAAGATCCTTATCAATTGCCTCAGCCAGAGGTTCACCAGAAAGTTCACGATAACACTCTGGAGCCTCCAATTGGTTTTGTTCAATCCACCTTGCATAATTCTCTGGAACCTCGTAAAGCATCCGACGAATTGCCGACCTGATCTTCTCCGGTTTTTTCTCTACTATCCTTACTCCACCAACCTCTGTTTTATGGATAATCTGTGGAGATACTATCTTCAGCACTACCTTTTCTCCGGGCAGCGCCATAAGTTCTTCGTCCAGAGGTCTTGCCCCCCTTGGCAGAAAAATAGATTTCGGAGGGGTCTCAGCCCCTGATTTTGAAAGCAGAGAGTACACTTCATATTCATAGAGAAAGCTTCTTCCTTCTCTATGAGCTACTGTCATCAACTCGGTGATCCCTGAATAATCTATAGGAATATCCATCCTCAATCCCAATGTATTTCTATTTTATCTCCCTGGCAGTTCTATTTCCAGAGCAACATACCCCTTTCAGCCCACCATGGGCACCATATTTTTCCATGGTAATTTTGACGATATACCTCTTCTTTCAATTCCTTGACTCCTTTGTAGAGAGATGCGATACTGGCCAAACCTGATGGTATCGCAAAAACCCAAATCCTTCACCATCTGGAATTTATAGTTTTTACAATGCAAACAACCTGAAAGGAGCTTTAGAAAATGAGTAGTGAAAATGAATTAACAGACTATATGGGGTTTCAAGGGTTGCTTGATGATGAAGAAACTCTTGTTCGACAGACAGCAAGAAAGTTTGTTAATAAAGAGGTGCTGCCGATCATTGATGACTTCGCCCAGAAAGAAGAGTTCCCGGCCCATCTGGTCAAATTTATGGGAGAATTAGGCTTTCTTGGCCCGACCCTGCCGCAAAAATATGGCTGTGCCGAATTGTCAAACGTTGGTTACGGGCTCCTGATGTACGAACTGGAACGTGGGGATTCCGCTCTGCGAAGTTTTGCGTCAGTACAGGGATCTCTTGTTATGTATCCCATTTTTTCCTTCGGCAGCGAGGCGCAGAAGGACCTCTGGCTGCCTCTTCTCGCCCAAGGGAAGGCGATTGGCTGTTTTGGCCTGACTGAACCTGATTTCGGTTCGAATCCCGCGGGGATGCGCACCAAAGCTGAAAGAAATCCGGACGGCAGCTGGATATTGAACGGTGCCAAAATGTGGATCACCAATGGCTCAATTGCCGATATTGCAATAGTCTGGGCCGCTACAGAAGATGGTGTTCGGGGTTTCCTGGTAGAGCCCGACACTCCCGGTTTTTCCACAGTGCGAATGAAAGGCAAGTGGAGTTTGCGTGCATCGGTGACATCCGAACTGATCCTGGACAATGTCAGGGTTCAGGAAGAAAAGAGCCTCCTGCCAAAAGTAAAAGGTCTTAGAGGCCCCCTCAGCTGTCTTACCCAGGCGAGATACGGCATTGCCTGGGGAGCTCTTGGTGCTGCTGACAATTGCTACCAGACAGCACTTGAATATTCGCTCAGCCGGGTCCAGTTCGATAAACCGATTGCAGGTTTCCAGCTGCACCAGAAAAAACTTGCCGAGATGGTTACTGAGCTGACAAAAGGTCAGTTGCTTGCTCTGCAACTGGGCAGACTCAAGGATCAGAATAACTATACTCCAGCCCAGGTTTCCATGGTTAAAATGAATAATGTGAAAATTGCCATGGATATCGCCCGAACTGCCCGCACTATGCTCGGTGCAAATGGTATTATGGGGGAGTATCCTATAATGCGACATGCAAACAATCTTGAGTCGGTCTATACATATGAGGGAACCCACGATATGCATACCCTGATTGTCGGTGAAAAAGTAACTGGAATTGCAGCCTATCGATAAGTGATGGCGTCATAAGGGACATTCTTCAACTCTCAAGGAGAAGTGATATTCTTGAATGCAGGGCAATAACTGCAGTATCTACTTTCAAGATTCGCTCTCCTATCGAACAGTCTATAAAACCCTGTTCTCTAAATTTCTGAACTTCATAATCGACCCAGCCTCCTTCCGGTCCTACAGCCAGAAGCACTCTGCCGCTTTCATTATCAATCTCCAGCTGCAGACTGGATTTACCCCCGGGGTCTGCCAGAATATGAGTGCGATACCGATCCCTGATGGTTGGGAAATGATCCTCAATAAATGGTTTGAATCGACGATGCAGACATATTTCAGGCAGGCGGGTGTCCACTGCCTGCTCCAATCCGTGAAGCAAATACGGCCTGAAATTTTTTTCAGCTACAATGGAGGCTTTCCAAAAGCTTTTTTCAACACGATTTGCATGTACCAGGTGAATTGTCCCCACGCCGAGTGCCGTTACCTGGCTTAAAACCCTTTTCAACATAATCGGTCGGGGCAATGCCAGGACAAGATCAATGGGCGCCACTGGAGCCAGCGACTCCGATATCTCAATTTTGAGGTCAACAAAAAAAGGAAATTTTTGTCTAATGCCTGTAACTTGTGCTTTTCCCCTTCCATCATTTATGATCCCAAATCGGATCATATCCCCAGTGTTTAACTGTAGGACTTTTACTATATGCTCAGCCCTGTAATCGGTCAGCCTGATATGTTTGTCAGTAATTTCGTAAGAATCAGCGAGTATAATATTCATAACTGTCCTGAAATTATTTTGTAAGCATGGAGAAATAGAGTAAAGTAGCAACTTGCTACTAACTGATTTTCTTTACTTTTTCTTTTATATGAAAGTCATGTGCTATCCGGAAGAAAAGGGGTTGGGAGTGGGAGTTGCCACAACAGGTAAGCGAGCTTGCGAGACTCCGATCCACAGCTGGCGAGGACGTTTGGCAGCACCCCTCCGAATCCCGGTTACATTACTTTCATGCTTTGTTGTGAAATTCATTTCATGGGAGTTAGAGACACTTTGCTTATTTGCTGGTAGCCATCAAGAAATGAGGCCAATATCCAATGTTTTTGATTTATAATATCGCGCAATTTATCTTTCTCCCGTTTATCGCACCTCTGCTCTTTATTTTAGCCCTGGCAACTCCTAAATATCGAGGACGCATAGTCACTCGCCTCGGGTTCGGAACCAAAAACAATATCAGCACTCCTTCACCAAATCAAAAAACATTCTGGATACATGGTCTCTCTGTTGGTGAAATAACCTCAGCTGTACCACTTATCCAGGGCTTAAGGAAAAAATACCCTTCTGACAGGATTATATTAACCGTCTCGACACGATCAGGAGAAGCTGTTGCCAGGAACCTCCTTGGGGAAATCGTCGACCACATTATCCCGTCCCCACTCGATTTTTTTCCGGTAATCGCATTATTTTACACTCGTATTCAACCGCAGCTCTTCATTCTTATTGAAACAGATTTCTGGCCCAACCTTCTTTTATACCTGCAGCGTAAAAAGATTCCCGCCCTACTGGTAAACGGTAGAGTATCAGAAAAATCCATGGCAGGATATAGACGATTTGCTTTTTTCTTCCGCCCGATGTTTCGTTCTTTTCGATACCTCTTTATGCAAACGGAACTTGATAAACAGCACATGGTTGATCTTGGCATAGAAAAACAAAAGGTCAAGGTGCTCGGCAACCTGAAATTCGACACCCATATCACCGAAAAACAGTTCGTCCCGTCTTCCTTATCGACACTTCTTCCCGACAATACGCTTGTAATTACAGCCGGCTCGACTCATCAGGGTGAGGAGGATATTCTCTTTAGTGTAGTAAAAAAGTTACAAACCTCTCATCCACAAATCACCCTTGTTCTAGCCCCCAGAGATCCAGCCCGCACCGGTCAAATCTGTATAATGGCCAGACAACACGGGTTGACGATAATGCTCAGATCTGAAAACAGCATAACTCATTCCGATATTCTTCTCGTTGATACCATAGGGGAACTGATGTTTTTCTACGCTCTGGCAGATATCGCTTTTGTGGGCGGCAGTCTGGTCGACGAGGGAGGTCATAATCCAATCGAACCGGCTATCCTCGGTATCCCTGTCCTGTTCGGCCCGTATATGCAGGACTTCCAGGAAATAGCAGTTTCTCTTATCAAGGCAGGGGGCGGTGAACAGGTTGATGACTCCGAGGCCCTCCAGCATGTTTTAGAACTTCTTCTTAATTCTAAAGAACTGAGATATCAACGCGGCATTTCGGCAAAACACTGTGTCCTTCAACAGCGGGGAGTGATAAAAAAACATCTGGAAATCTTGCAAACACTGTTGTGAACCGAATTTTCCAGCACATATCATACCACCTGCTCTCTTCAGTCACCATTGCCTTTATCCTTGGAATAGCGTCCACTCCTTTTCTACACTTGAACAATTTCTTCCCTGTTTTCAGCGTCATCGTCCTCTGCTTCTTTCTGGTAGTAGTCACGATTTTACATCATTTTAGCAAGTTCAGAACAGTATTATTACTTTTGCTCCTCCTTTTTTTCTTTCTCGGTGCAAATCATGCGCAATTACAATCATCTCCACCCAGCGCCAAAAATCATATATGGAATGCAATTGGAGAAAAACAGGAAGCCGTAATCGTTGGCACCCTTGCTGCCATGCCAGGGTTTAACGGTAAAACCAGCAGGCTGCAGGTTGCAGTACAATTTATGCGCCTAAGCGACTGGCATAACCTCACTCCTATAGAAGGCAATATTTTACTGCGGATGGAAGGAGCACTGTCAAACCAATTCTTCCCCGGTGACACCCTGGTGATCCGCGCTGACCTGAAGAGGCCAACAAGCTTCCTATCACCAGGAAGCTTTGATTTCAGTCAATATCTTGCCAGGCAGGATATCTGGATTACCGGATTTATACGCTCCCCTCTCTTCCTCCGAAAATTATCTCACAAGAGCTCATTTCTTAATAAACTGCGTTATTTTCCAGAAAAAGTTCGAAATGCTATAGGTAGAGAAATTGATACCAGAGTTTCTCCTCAACTGAGCGGTCTCTATCGAGCCATTCTCCTTGGAGACAGATCAGGGGTAAGCCATACAGTTTTAGAACAGTTTAAAGCAAGTGGTGCGATGCACATTCTTGCAATATCGGGGATCCATATGAGTGTTATAGGAACCCTCCTGTTCGTTTTATTTTACAGGACACTCAGCCTCTCCCAGACAATGCTTCTCAATTTCAATGTCAGGAAGATGGCTGTTCTTTTTTGTCTGCCTTTACTCATCTTCTATTCCATGCTGGCCGGGTTGAACTCTCCAGTAATTCGTTCCGTAATAATGTCCACTGTTGTCATTGCAGGAATCTGCATTGATCGGAAAAAATCGGTTAGTGAACTCCTTTTTTTTGCAGCCTTTCTTATCTTAACAATCTCTCCACTACAACTCTTTACAGCTTCATTTCAACTCTCCTTTACTGCCGTGGCTGCAATTCTTTTTATTCTCCCCACATTGAAACAGCTGTTAATCACCCCAAGCGAAGAAAAAGCAGGGCAGACTGCAATCTACAAAGTATCAACCTGGTTGACAGCAGGATTGCTGGTTTCCACTGTGGCAACTTTTGCAACCGCACCTCTTGCTCTTTATTACTTCAACAGGTTGTCCCTGATCGGCCCTGTGACCAATATCATTCTGGAACCCCTCATATGCCTCTGGAGCCTCACCTGTGGAGTCATAGCCATTCCATTTCTCTTCTTCATACCGGAGGTAGGAGATTTTTTCCTCCAAATTGGCAGCTATGGTCTTCAAGTGTCACTGAATTTTGTTCATTTCTGTTCATCTTTCACCTATTCAGACTTTCGACTTCCAACTCCACCGCTCTGGCTCATCTTTCTCTATTATCTGTTTTTTCTACTTGTAACTTTACAAGCCGGCCGTAAAAAACGGTTAACCTTTTTGGCTATGGCTCCTTTTTGTATTGTGATAATACTTTTTTTCTATCTACCCAACAGGTTCATCACTAAACAAACTCGACCATTTACCATATCATTTCTTGATGTAGGCCAGGGCAGCTCAACTTTGCTTGAGTTCCCTTCAGGGTTTCGCGTTCTCATTGATGGTGGAGGATCCTCCTATTTATCAACCATGGTGGGTGAAAGAGTTATAGCTCCCTATCTATGGAAGAATGGGATTTCCCGGATCGATGCTATCATAGTCACCCACCCTGATGCGGATCACTACAATGGATTGCCCTTCATTGTTGAGCACTTTTCTCCATCCACCGTCTGGTTGAACAGCTTTACAGGGCATGACACTTTTTTCGAAGATTTTTTACAACAGATAGAAAATAAAGGGGCTGCATCAATCATAGCAGCGGATGACCAGCAACTCAGGCAACAGCCTGAATTACTACACTGCATAGCGAATACAACTCGCTGGAGAGAGGATGAATATGCTAGGGATAGTGGCAGAAAGGAAAACAGCGGACTAATTGTAAAAGCATGTGCCAAGGATCTCTGTCTTCTTTTTCCAGGGGACATCGGTGAGGGGGCAGAACATGCTCTTGTTGAAAAAGGATATGCTCTTCACGCCAATATTCTGCTCTCTCCTCACCACGGCTCAGCCACCTCAAACTCAGAGCAGTTTCTCAAGGCTGTTAAACCGGAACACATGGTGGTATCCAGTGGAAAAGGGAAAAAGAATATTTTCCCCCACCCGGATCTGGATAGACTTTGCAGTGTAAATGGCATCAATCTCTTGCAAACGGCTCAATATGGCACAATTGAGATCGTTTCAGCCTCGAAAGGATATAAAATATACGGGTATCAAAAATATAAAAACAATCCTCTTGCAAAGCTAAGTCGTCACCTCATCGCTGAGATCGGTTTGAACTGATTGAATTGCCCTTGAACCTTTAAACTTCTGTAAAATCAGTTGGCTCTTTCTTCAAGAATTTCAAAAATTTAGATTTCTCAATTGAGTTGGAATAGGCATCGTCAGGACTGATCTTTTTCTTAAGCAATAGCTGCATTATCGCGTCATCCAAAGTCTGCATGCCATACTTCTTCCCTGTCTGCATTGTGGAAAGAAGCTGGAAGGTTTTCGAATCCCGGATCAGATTTCGTACCGCCGGAGTTGCAATAAGGATCTCCAGGGCAGCGCACCTTCCCCTCACATCAACTCGCTTAAAAAGAGTCTGTGATACCACAGCCTTCAACGCATCTGACAATGTTGACCGCACCTGCCCCTGCTGGTTGGCGGGGAATATCTCGATTATTCGATCAACCGTTTTCATGGCATTGAGGGTATGCAAGGTGGCAAAAACCAGGTGACCGGTCATAGCAGCTTCCATGGCGAGAGAAATCGTTTCCAGATCACGCATCTCCCCAACCATTATGATATCGGGATCTTCACGAAGGGCACCACGAAGCGCAGCTCCAAAACTCTTAGTATGGGTCCCCACCTCCCTGTGATTTATAATGCATTGCTGACTCTTATGGACGAATTCTATAGGATCCTCAATGGTAAGGATATGATCCTTTCTGGTCTTATTTGCCTCATCAACAATAGCTGCCAGGGTTGTCGATTTACCTGAGCCGGTGGGGCCGGTGACCAGTACCATGCCCTTTGGTAAATGGGCGAGTCGGCTGATAATTTTTGGCAGACCAAGTTGATCACATGTCAGAATATCACTGGGGATTTCACGAAACACAGCCCCCATACCATATTTTTGTCTGAAAAAATTACACCTGTACCGTGCAAGACCGGGAATTTCATAACCAAAATCCACATCTCCCGTTTCCTCGAAACCCTTAATTTTTTCCTCGGGGCATATCTCATAAAGCATCGCTCTGAGTTCATCGTCTCCAAGTTTTTTAAACTTCACCCGTTCCATATCGCCAAGGATACGAAGTATAGGCTGCTGTTCCGCCACCATATGTAAATCGGAAGCGCCTTCATCATTCATCAATTTAAAAAACCCGTCTATCTGAGCCATATCACTCCCCGTGGTTCAACACAATTGAAGTTTTTTTTACAGTGCCATCATCTTTTATTGTTACTGTTTTCTATAGTATCATATGATGACTGTTTTATTGAAATATTTTATAATTTCATCAACATCATCCATAACTTTAAACAGAAACATATCCTCGCTGCTGATATTACCGTTACCCAGAAGTTTATCTTGTAACCAATCTACAAGTCCAGTCCAAAATTCACTCCCAACAAGAACAATCGGAAAAGATTTGATCCGCTGGGTCTGAATCAGAGTTAGAGCTTCAAAAAGTTCATCAAGGGAACCAAAACCACCGGGCATACAGATAAACCCCATTGAATATTTCATAAACATAAC
>DEIL01000162.1 GCA_002352445.1 Desulfobulbaceae bacterium UBA2775 | reverse complement strand
CAAAAGAAAGCATGGAACTTGCTGAAGAAATCACTAAAGAGGAGGCAGTCTCATGACCACGGTTGCATTATTCGTACTTCTCTTTGGCTGCATGATGATTGGTATGCCTATTGCGCTTGCGCTGGGCCTTTCCAGTATTACAACCATACTTCTTTTTTCCAGTGATTCACTGGCTTCTATTGCGCTGAAACTTTTTGAAGCTTTATCAGAGCACTATACTTTGCTGGCAATCCCATTCTTTATTCTCTCTTCTACATTTCTCTCAACAGGCGGTGTCGCCAGGCGTATTATCCGATTTGCTCTTTCACTGGTCGGGCATATCCGAGGCGGGATTGCCATGGCTTCAGTTATCGCCTGTATGATTTTTGCAGCAGTATCCGGTTCATCACCTGCAACAGTTGCAGCCATTGGCTCAATTGTAATCGTCGGTATGGTCAAAGCAGGATATCCTGAGAACATTGCCGCAGGAATTATTGCTAATGCCGGGACGTTAGGTATTCTCATACCGCCGTCAATTGTCATGCTGGTTTATGCGGCCGCAACAGAAGTCTCAGCAGCCCGTATGTTTATGGCCGGATTTATACCCGGTCTGATGATGGGATTTATGCTCATGGTGGTCATATATATTGTAGCCCGTGTAAAGAAGATACCAAGTCAACCATGGTCCGGATTTGGGGAGATCGTCGCCTCGGGGGCAAGTGCAACCGGTGGTCTGATGCTGATCTTCATTGTTCTGGGTTCAATTTATGGTGGCATCGCAAGTCCCACTGAAGCAGCCGCTGTTTCTGCTGTTTATGCATTTTTTGTTGCAGTGTGGGGGTATAGGGACATTGGCCCAATGAGGGATCAGCCATGGCGAAAAGAGGGCGAGTCCGGTGCCTCAATGATCATTCGTAATGTGCTCCAGATGGCCATTGCTCTACCTAAATGTTTTACCGATAAAGAGGTTAACAAGGTTGTCCTTGATGCGTCCAAAGTCAGTATCATGTTGCTGTTTATCATTGCCAATGCAATGCTTTTTGCCCATGTTCTGACTACTGAACGTATTCCTCATCATATTGCTGAGATGATTGTAAGCTGGGGATTGTCTCCCTGGATGTTCCTGATAGTTGTAAACCTGCTGCTACTGGCCGCCGGAAACTTTATGGAACCTTCTGCCATCCTGCTGATTATGGCACCAATTCTCTTTCCCATTGCTGTTCAGCTTGGAATTGACCCTATTCACTTAGGCATTATAATGGTTGTGAATATGGAAATTGGAATGCTTACTCCACCAGTTGGCTTGAATCTTTTTGTTATCTCTGGAGTGACGGGGCACAACATGATGTGGGCAATCCGATCTGCCCTGCCTTGGCTCTGCGTTCTCCTGGTATTTCTTGTAATTATCACTTATATCCCGCAGGTATCTCTCTTTCTGCCTGAGTTCATTGATAAAATGCAGGGGTATTGATTATAGGAAATCAGCTTGGATAAAACAAAGGCTAGTATCTCTGCCGAACTTTCCGGCGGAAATTCTGGCCTTTTGTGTTTTTTTTCACAATGATTATGTTTTGACAAACCCGTAAAAAGGTCACTCGAAGTCTACGCTTATCGGAAGTTACAGATGGCTAAGTNNAAGTTTGATATACAAGGCGTAGGTTTTTGACAGGTACTTGGCTATACATGTGGTATGCCAAGTGCCTGTCAAAAACCTACAACGCTGGAGATCAGACTTTTTACGACGCCATCATGGTTTCATCACTATTTTATCGAGACTAAAATTAAATGTAAGGGGAGGATGAACTATGAAAAACGCTCCGCAGGTAACAAAAATCCTATACGCTACCGATATGGGCAGTGAAACACGACCTATCTTCAGGTTTGCAGTGGATATGGCCAAACATTATAAGGCAAAAATCATAATGCTGCATGTTGTTGAGCCTATAAGTGATACAGCCAGGTCGGTGATCTCGACCTATCTTGATGACAGTGTTTCCGAAGAAATGGAAAGAAACAGTATGAAGGGTATACTGGACAAAATGAAAAGTCGGTTAAAAAAGTTTTACGAAGAAGAATTTGATAGTAATGAAAAATTAGCTTCTTTCATTAACGAAGTCATGGTTGTTGCCGGTAGACCAAGTGAAGAGATTCTTCGTGTTGCCGAAGAAGAAGGAGTGGACATGGTTGTCATGGGCAAATCGACCCGAAAGGTCCGTGGTATAGGAGTTATGGGATCTAGTGCACGCCGAGTAAGCAGACTGTCAAAGATCTCTGTACTTATAATCCCAACTCCCTGATTTTTTTTTGCAGATGAACAGACCATTTGATATTCTACTTGCCTCTCCACGAGGTTTTTGTGCTGGGGTTGAACGAGCGATAGAAACAGTTAGACTCTGTCTTGAAAAGCATGGCAAGCCTGTCTATGTTCTCCATGAAATTGTCCATAATAAACATGTTATTCTGGAACTTGAGCAGGCCGGAGCGATTTTTGTTGAACATCTGAATGATATCAGGAGGGGAGAAGTTTGTATATTCAGTGCTCATGGTGTCGCAACAGAGGTGGAAAAGTATGCATCGGAATTAGGATTTAGAACAGTTGATGCTACATGTCCACTGGTGAGCAGTGTCCACAGAATGGTCGAAAAATATTTTTCGCTTGATTACGACATAATTATTATTGGTCATCATAATCACCCGGAAGTAGAGGGGACTGCAGGAAGGGTTTCTGGACGCGTACACATAGTGGCAGATGAAACTGAGGCGGGGGAAATAGAGGTCGCTGATAGAAATAAGGTTGCTTATGTTACCCAGACGACCCTCTGCAAAAACGATGTGCTTGGCATTCTTACTACCTTAAAAAAGAGGTTCCCAGAAATAAAAGGGTCAAGATCCAACATCTGTTTTGCTACGCAAAATCGGCAGAATGCCGTTAAACAGCTTGCAGAAAATTCGGATCTTCTTCTTGTGGTAGGTTCAAAAAACAGCTCAAATTCCAACAGGCTCAAAGAAGTCGGCTTGAAATGCAACATCAGAACTCATCTTATAGATGATAAAGATGATATTCAGCCTGAATGGATCAGGGACATAAAAAAGGTAGGCATTACCGCCGGTGCCTCAGCTCCTGAGAGACTGGTTGATGGGGTTATTGACTGGATGCAACAGCGTGGTGGGAGAAAGGTTAAAGAGATGGAGGGAATTAAGGAAAAAATCCATTTTAAACCGGTAATTCTCTCATAAGAGAATTACCAGTACAGAAAAAATCACTTTCTATGACAGAGCCTCCGTCACCCTTGCCATTGCGATCTCTACATTTTCATAGCTGTTGAAGGCGGAGATACGAATATAACCGTTGCCGCATTTACCAAATCCTGCGCCGGGAGTACAGACAACACCGGTTTTATTAAGCAGCATATCAAAAAACTCCCAGGAATCCATCCCCCCATCAATCCAGATATAGGGTGAATTTTTTCCTCCGACATAATCATACCCAAGCTTTGCTATGGTTTTACATACAAGACCCGCATTTTTCATATAGTAGTCAGTCAGTGCTTTGGTCTGGAATTTCCCAGCCTCACTGTAGGTTGCCTCGGCAGCACGTTGAACAGGGTATGAGACACCGTTAAATTTTGTGCAGTGCCGTCTGTTCCAGAGTCCATGAATCAACTGTTTATTCCCTTTAGAGTCGAAGGCTGTGCACTCTTTTGGCACTACACTATATGCGCACCTGGTTCCGGTAAAACCTGCGCTCTTTGAAAAACTCCTGAATTCAATTGCTACCTCTTTTGCTCCTTCAATCTCATAGATCGATTTTGGTAGGGATTCATCACGTATAAATGCTTCATAGGCAGCGTCAAAAAGTATCAGAGCTTTGTTGTCTCTGGCATAATCAACCCATGTTTTTAATTCTTCTCTGGTAATTGTAGATCCTGTTGGATTATTTGGAAAACAGAGATAAATCAGGTCAACATTTTCTGAGGGAAGCGACGGAACAAAATTATTTTCCTTCGTACTGTCTAAATAAACAAGTCCTTTATATCTGCCATCGGCAAATTCTCCGGTTCGTCCGGCCATAACATTTGTATCAAGATAGACAGGGTAGACAGGGTCAGGAATTGCAATTTTAATATCCCTGGTGAAAATCTCCTGGATATTCCCTGTATCACATTTTGCCCCATCACTGACAAATATTTCATCAGCCGAAATATCCGCTCCACGGCTCTGAAAATCAGTCTGAGCAATAGCTTCTCTTAAAAAACCATAACCCTGCTCCGGCCCATATCCTCGAAAAGTTGTATCTTCTGCCATTTCATCAACAGCTTTATGGAAAGCTTCAATAGATGATCGGGTGAGTCCCTTTGTCACATCGCCGATACCAAGCTTGATAATATCCTTATCCGGATTCTTTTCCTGAAAAACGGCTACCCGCCCGGCAATGTCAGAAAAAAGATATGATGCCTGCAGTTTAAGATAATGCTCATTAATTGTGATCATTTAGTACCTTACTCCTATTTTACTTGTTTATTTATTTAACGTAGATAGTCATAATTTAAATGAAAATGTTAGGAACATAGACATGGTATTTACCCCGTTCATCGGGGTTAGTACCTTTCCCTGTTGTTTTGTGAGTAAAAATAGTTAGTGTCTGTCCTGGTTCATAAATATAATTAAATTCATCTGAGAGTCAACCAGTAAGATAGTCAGGGAAGCCCCCCCTGATACGGAGGAAAGATCAGATATGGCTAAGGAAAAACCAACTACCACTTTTCGAAAAGATTACTCTGCTCCATATTATTTCATTGAGAGCGTAGAACTTCTCTTTCAACTTTTTGATGAAAAGACGAGAGTTATTACAAAATGCATCTTTTACAAAAATGATCTTGGAACGCCAAGGGATGCACCTCTAATTCTATCAGGTGAAAAACTTAACCTTATTTCCGTCAAGATGGATGGCCAACCGGTCGCCCCAGACAAATACAGTGCAGACGATAAAACTCTCACAATTAATAATCCTCCCTCAACCTTCACCCTCGAAATCATCACTGAAATTGACCCGTCCCGAAATACTTCCCTTGAAGGATTATACCGATCAAGTGGGAATTACTGCACACAGTGTGAAGCCGAAGGTTTCAGAAAAATCACCTATTATCTTGACCGGCCGGATATTCTGGCAAAGTTTACTGTCAGAATAGAAGGTGACAAGGAGAGCTGTCCGGTGATGCTCTCAAACGGCAACTGTATTGAACGAGGAGAACTGGAATCAAATAGACATTATGTTATATGGCAGGATCCTTTTCCTAAACCATGCTATCTGTTTGCCCTCGTTGCAGGCAGACTTGTCAGCCTTGAAGACGAATTTATTACCAGGTCAGGCAAAAATATTGCTCTGAAAATCTATGTGGAGGAGAGGAATCGACAAAAATGCGGTCACGCCATGCTTTCTTTAAAAAAAGCGATGAAATGGGATGAGGATGTTTTTGGTCTCGAATATGACCTGGATACCTATATGATCGTAGCTGTGGACGATTTTAATATGGGTGCAATGGAAAATAAAGGCTTGAACATTTTCAATTCAAAGTATGTGCTCTCCACACCTGAGACTGCAACGGATGAAGATTATATCGGCATCGAAGGTGTTATTGCACATGAATATTTCCATAACTGGACCGGTAACAGAGTGACTTGTCGAGACTGGTTTCAGCTCAGCTTGAAGGAGGGGCTCACTGTATTCCGGGATCAGGAGTTTTCCTCTGACATGAACTCAAGAACCGTCCAGCGAATCCAGAATGTTCGTATCCTTAAAAATTTTCAATTTCGTGAGGATAGCGGACCTATGGCTCATCCTGTGCGACCGGAGTCTTACCAGGAAATAAATAATTTTTATACGGTTACCGTCTATAACAAGGGTGCCGAAGTCATTCGTATGATGCATACCATTTTGGGAGCAGATACATTTCGTAAAGGGATGGATCTCTATTTTGAAAGACACGATGGCGAGGCTGCGACATGTGATGACTTTGTGGCTGCTATGAGTGATTCTTCAGGTGAGAATCTTGATCAATTTAAAAACTGGTATAGCCAGTCAGGGACACCAGTGCTTCAGGTCGAAGGGGAGTGGAACTCAACTCTTCATCAATATCAATTGACGATAAGCCAGCATTGCCCGCCAACACCAGGACAAAAGGAAAAAGAGGCCTTTCATCTGCCTGTTGCTATTGGCCTTATGGGCAGCGACGGGAAAAATCTTATTACTGATGAACCTGGCACCACAAAAGTATTACAATTCAAGAAAAAAAAGCAGACTTTTACCTTTCCAGACATTCATGAACAACCTGTAGTATCCTTCCTGAGAGACTTTTCAGCACCTGTCAAAGTCGAGCCTTTTCATAGTCCGGAAGAACTTGCTTTTTTGATGAAGCATGATTCAAATAAATTTAATCACTGGGATGCTGCAACCCAACTTGCAGCATCGACAATACTTGACATTGCTGAGATGATCTGCCAGGGAGTCAAACCAGCGTATAATGAATTATATTTTAACGGTGTTGGCCACAGTCTGACCACTCCGGTTGATGATCCATCACTTCTGGCTTTAGCCTTGCAGTTGCCTGCGGAAACGACCCTTGCGCTGGAAATGGCAACGGTTGATCCAAATGCACTTCATGACAGCAGACAGGCTGTGAAACGGGAACTGGTTAACCGGTATCAAAGTGAATTTTCCAATCTCTATCATAACAATACAACCAGTGGCGACTATCAGGCAACATCTAAAGAGATAGGCAAGAGAAGCTTGAAAAACACTGCTCTTTCCTACCTTATGTCTCTTGATCCTCTCCCTTCTGATATTCTGAAACTTTGCGTCGATCAATATAGACAGGCAACCAATATGACAGACACGGTCGCCGCTTTACGATGTGTAGTCAACCTTGAAAATTCGATACGAACCGAACTGTTTGAAGATTTTTATGACAGATGGCAAAGCGATACTCTCGTTATGGATAAATGGTTTGCCCTGCAAGCCACATCTTTTCTGCCGGATACCCTTAAGAATGTGAAACACCTGACCAATAACCGTCTATTTTCGATGGAAAACCCCAATAAGGTTCGTTCGTTGATAGGAGCATTTTGCAGTGCAAATCATGTTTGTTTTCACGATAACAGTGGGGAGGGGTATTCATTTTTAGGAGATATGGTGATCAATCTGAACACTCTTAATCCGCAGATTGCAGCGCGTCTTGTAACCCCTTTGATAAACTGGAAACGTTATGATAAAAGAAGACAGGCACTTATGAGAGAACAACTTGATCGCATTGCAGGTAAAAAAGGGCTTTCAAGAGGTGTGGCTGAAATCGTAAATAAAAGCAGATAAGCTGGTACATTTACAATTATATGTTTTGTGTTACTTTCGTTTATGGCAGAAAAGGCATCGGTATTTTGGGGGGTGACCTTCGGGCAGGGGAGCTTCTTTTCCAATATCGTGGCAATCCCCACAAAATTTTTCCGCCTCTTTTTTTCCCTTGATATCGAATAGTTTTATATGATTGTCATCTTTTGGCAGGGCTGAAGTAGTTTCTTCAGGCGCATTAAGCAAAAAAGCAACTATAGCCACAGAAATTATCACAAATGCCCCGTTAAGAACCCACATATTTCTTTTCTTCTTCATTCCAACCTTCCTCTTATCATTATCAATTTGCCATTTCCATCTTATCGAATCTGACTAATCCAGTACGCAGGCCAAAGACGATCACCTCTGATAAAATGGCTCCAATAAAACGATTTTTTCCAGTGATAGAAGCCAATCTTTTATGTTTTCCATGCATAGCAATCAATCTTGAAAATTCAGCGAGTGGATTATCCGGATTGACGATATTCTCTGCAATTGCTTCTCCGGAGATAATTGCGGGATAGATTCCTTCCCCCGTAAGGCCTGAAGCAAGGCCGGCGGCATCACCTGCAAGAAATATATTATTAAAACGGTATCCCCTGTAATCGTAATTAATAAACT
The DNA here is from genome assembly GCA_002352445.1 of Desulfobulbaceae bacterium UBA2775. Taxonomy (GTDB): domain Bacteria; phylum Desulfobacterota; class Desulfobulbia; order Desulfobulbales; family Desulfocapsaceae; genus Desulfomarina. The sequence goes on along the minus strand of DEIL01000162.1, from coordinate 7,935 downwards.
CCGCATGAGCTTTATATCCAGAGAGATTAAAACGGTTTCGACCCGACCATTTCAACAGGTTGTTCTTCAGTAGCACTGGTTTTATTATCTTCGCATCAGCGTAGGCTCCCACTGAAACTGTAGCACCATGGGGGAAAACCCAGCCATAGCCGTTGCCAAAGAGCGAGCCGTCCAGATGCCACTGCATTTTTGAAAAATCACCGGGGATCTGATAATTTATTCCAACCCCCGATAATGAGACCGGGATACCAAGATACCTCCTGACTGTTGAAGAAGAGCCGTCAGCACCGACAAGGTATGTATATCTAATTCGCTCAGTTTTCCCATTACCTGTATTGAAAACGGTGACAGCATTCTTATCAATTTCCTTTACCATGCAGGATGTACGAATTTCCGCCCCTTTGCTCACCGCCTTCTCAGCCATATGGAGACCAAGGAGTTCTCGATTAACGGTGGCAATTATTGGAGTTTTCGAAGTTATCTTTGCCTGTTGAAATTGAGAATAGAGATACTGGGAAAAAAATTTTTTTTCCGCAACATACCCGGGAAGTTTTTGAATGAGTCCGTTCCAGGTGATCCCACCTGCACAGACTTTTCTGCCAATAGATTTTTTGCGTTCAAGTACAATGGCCTTCATCCCTTTTTCTGCAGCGTCCCGGGCACACGCCAGACCGGCGGGACCTCCGCCTATGATAATAATATCATATGACATAATTCAAAAAACAGAAAGTTGACAATGGAGTAAAAAAATATTGAATTCCTCAGAGTTTAAGAAACAGTTCTGATACAACAAAAGAAGCTGTTCACTGCAACCGGGGCAATGAACAGCTTCTTGATGGAGAACGGCAGGTAATTACCTGTTATTTATTCAATGATGATTAACCTTCGGTTAAAGCTGCGAATAAATATTCCTTGTTGAGACGGGCTATATTTCTAATAGATATGCCTTTAGGGCAGACAGCTTCACATTCCTTGGCATTTGTACAGTTACCAAACCCTTCCTCATCCATCTGGGCAACCATGGAAAGAGCACGCTGCTGCCTCTCTGCATGGCCCTGAGGCAGCAGGGCGAGTTGAGAGATCTTGGCGCTGGTAAAAAGCATTGCCGCCCCGTTTGGGCAGCTGGCAACACAAGCGCCACATCCAATACATGCCGCTGCATCCATTGCCAGTTCAGCGTTACTTGATGGAATTGGAAGAGAGTTTCCGTCTGGAGTTCCACCTGTATTGACAGAGACATAACCACCGGACTGAATAATTCTGTCCAGGGCGGAACGATCTACCAGGAGATCCTTTTTTACCGGAAAAGCCCGGGAGCGAAACGGCTCAATGACTATAGTGTCACCCTTTGAAAAGTTGCGCATATGCAGCTGGCAGAGTGTCACTTCTTTCTCAGGGCCGTGGGCAACTCCATCTATAACCGCACCACACATGCCACAGATTCCTTCTCGGCAGTCATGGTCAAAGGCAACCGGTTCTTTTCCTTCTTTGGTCAGTTTTTCGTTGAGAATATCAAGCATTTCAAGAAACGACATATCTGTATGAACATTATCCAGGTCATATGTTTCCAGATTGCCAAGGGCATCACTATTATGCTGTCGCCAGATTTTCAGTGTCAGGTTAATGCTGCTCATTATTTTTTACCTTAAGATTTCAATTTGAAGGTTTTCTAGAAAGAGGAACCCTTTTATTTATAGCTTCTCTGGCTTGGTGTAACAAATTCAAATTTAAGCTCTTCTTTATGCATTTTAGGAGCCTCATCACCTGAGATATGTTCCCAGACAGAAACGTGAGTGTAGTTTTCATCATCACGTTTTGCTTCATGTTCCTCAGTCTGGCTCTCTTCTCTTAAGTGACAGCCGCACGATTCATTTCTAGCAAGAGCATCACGAATCATTATTTCTGCAAATTCTACAAAGTCTGCTACCCTGCCGGCACGCTCAAGGGACTGATTCAGATCTTTTCCATTGCCGGGAATATAAACATTATCCCAGAATTTTTTCTTTATCTCGGGCAATTCTTTAAGTGCTTTTTCTAAACTCCCACCTTCCCGGGCCATTCCGCAATGATCCCACAGCAGTCGGCCAAGCTCTTTATGGACCTCATCAACCGTAAGCTTACCGGCAGGTCCATCGGCACTGTTTTGTAAGAGTTTATCGATCCTGTCCTCCACTTCCTTTTTTGAATCTTTGAATGGGGCTTCGGAACCGAGAATCTTTTCAAGACTGTTTGTAGCAAGGTAATGGGCGACAGAAGTGGCGATAATAAAATATCCATCTGCCAATCCCTGCATAAGAGCACTTGCTCCAAGACGGTTAGCACCATGATCAGAGAAATTGCACTCACCGATGGCAAAAAGCCCCGGAATTGTAGTCATCAGATCATAATCTACCCACAGCCCACCCATAGTATAGTGAACCGCTGGATAAATAAGCATCGGTTCCTCAACCGGGTTACTGTCAGTGATTTTTTCGTACATCTGAAAAAGATTGCCATATTTTTTCAGGATAGTTTCCTCTCCATCTCGTTTTATAGCATCTGCAAAATCGAGATAAACAGCAAGACCTGTGTTTCCAACACCTTTGCCTTCATCACACTGTTCTTTAGCATTTCTTGAGGCGACATCTCTCGGTACCAGGTTACCAAAACTGGGGTATTTGTTCTCAAGATAATAGTCGCGGTCTTCCTCAGGAATTTCGGATGGACGACGTTTGTCGCCGACCTTCCTGGGTACCCAGACTCGGCCATCATTACGCAGGCTTTCACTCATCAGTGTAAGTTTGGACTGATAATCCCCATGTACCGGAATACAGGTTGGATGAATCTGCACAAAGGATGGATTGGCAAACCCTGCACCTTTTTTATGGGCCCGCCAGGCAGCAGTCACATTGGAGGCCATTGCATTGGTAGAGAGGAAGTAAGCGTTACCATATCCACCGGTGGCAAGTATTACAACATCAGCATAATAGCTCTCAATTTTACCTGTCATAACATCACGTACAGTGATACCCCTTGCTTTACCGTCAACGAGAACGACATCCATCATTTCCCGTCGATTGAACATTTTCACATTGCCGGCATTGATCTGTCGTGACAGAGCACTATAGGCACCAAGCAGCAGTTGTTGTCCGGTTTGACCTCTGGCGTAAAATGTTCGAGAAACCTGAGCTCCACCAAAAGACCTGTTTGCAAGGGTGCCGCCATATTCACGGGCAAAGGGAACACCCTGAGCGACACACTGATCGATAATCTCATTGCTCACCTCAGCAAGTCTATAAACATTGGCCTCCCTTGCTCTGAAATCACCACCTTTTATGGTGTCATAAAAAAGACGGTGAACAGAATCACCGTCATTCTGGTAATTTTTGGCTGCATTAATTCCGCCCTGGGCAGCTATAGAGTGAGCACGTCGAGGGCTGTCCTGTATACAAAAAGTCTGTACTTCATATCCCTGCTCGGCAAGAGTCGCAGAGGCAGAAGCTCCGGCAAGTCCTGTTCCAACAACAATGACCTTGTATTTTCTTCTGTTGGCTGGGTTGACAAGTTTATTGGAAAACTTATGATTATTCCATTTGTCTGCTAGGGGGCCTGAAGGTACACGCGAATTGAGTTCCATATTAAACCTTGGCTAGTTTCTTTTTTCTGTTAGTGGTTAACTTGATTAGTTTCTGATAGACAAAATGGGTTGTGTTCAGGCTAAATGACTCCTGTCAGTAAGAGGCACCTAGTCCTGTCATAAAATAAAGCGGTATTCCAGCGAACAGAATAAGAAAAAACAGTGGAAGAATTAAAGTCAATTTGGAAATTGCATCATTATATCTAGGATGATTTAGTCCAAAAGTCTGCAGCATGCTCCAGAATCCGTGATTCAGGTGAAAGGCAAGAGCAATAAACGAAACAATGTAGAATAAGCCGTAGAAAAAACCGCTAAGCAGCTCTTTTACGGTAACTGATATAGGCACCTCTGAGGAGGAAAATGTAAAACTAAAGATATGAACAATGAGAAAAGTGAGAATGATTAGCCCGGTATAGGGCATAGTCTCAGAAGAAAAGGTATTTTTTACAACCCGTGTTGTAACACTGTATCTTGATTTGCTCACCTGCCAGTTTTGATAGAAAAGAAAAAGTCCCATTCCAATATGCGCTAGAAAAATCAATAGAAAAATGGTGCTGAAGACAATAACAATCAACGGGTGACTGTGGAGTTCATCTGCATAGCCCTGAAAGACCTCACTACTCATATAGATGGTAGCGTTGCCGGCCACATGAGTACATAAAAACAGGAGAAGCAACAACCCGGTAGTTGCCATTATTAATTTCTTGCCGATTGAGGATGATAAAAATCTGACAAACCACATAAGCACTCCTTAGTGTGAATGGTTATGAACTAAAACTACAAAATTTTTCTACATGATAATAAAGAAAATAGAGAAAAATAAAAGGAAAAACTGGTTTTTTCAACAACACAGACTTGCTCAATTAAATTTTAGACCTAAAATATCCAAAAATTCATCTTATTACCAATATGATTTCCACAACTTATTTAAATCATGCCTTATACATCAATTATATTTGACCTGGACGGGACTCTTCTTGATACCCTGGATGATATAGCAGAGTCGATCAATTCAGTACTCATCAGTCACTCTTTTCCTTCTCACTCTAAAGAGTCCTATAAAGGTTTTTTAGGCAACGGCTTGTATAATTTGATATCCAAAAGTGTTCCGGAAAACACAGCAAAATCTATTATTCAGGATTGTAGTGAAGCATTTAAGGAGATCTACTCGGACAACTGGAAGAAAAATTGTTGCCCTTATAACGGGATTAGCACTATGCTAGCCAATCTTTCGAATCAAGGAGTTAAACTAGCCGTGCTCTCCAATAAACCCCACGAATTTACCTGCTTGTTCGTTGATGAGTTTTTCCCAAAAGACATGTTCAGAGTAGTTTTAGGCCAGAGAGATGATGTCGAAAAAAAGCCGCATCCGGCAGGAGCACTTGCTATTTCAAGGATTCTACAATCCAGACCCGAAAAAACTCTTTTCGTCGGTGACAGCGATGTCGACATACAGACAGGCAGGGCTGCGGGCATGGGAACAGTCGGCGTATCCTGGGGATATAGAAGTGTAGAAGAACTCATAGAAAATAGAGCTGGAATCATTGTGAACCAACCTTCGGAGATAGTAAAACATGTCTTATCTGCCACCTGAACTCCTTCCCTATATCAAATATGCAACCCCGCCTCTTGTTGGTGCAGTGATTGGTTATGTAACCAATAGAGTTGCAATCAAAATGCTCTTTAGACCTTTAAAAGCATGGAGGGTTGGTGGAGTAAGGGTGCCTATGACACCAGGTGTGATCCCATCAAAACGTTTTGAACTTGCGCAAAATATGGGAGAAGTTGTTGGTGATCATCTCTTGACAAGCAAAGAGATCAGCAGGGGACTTAAGCAGGATGTTTTTCAAGAGAAACTGCTCTTTCTGATAGAAGAAAAGATTAATGAAATTATGGGATCCGATCTGAATACTCTTCCCTCTCTTATCCCTGGCAAATTTCGCGTCTATTTTGATCTTGCCTGCCGAACCCTGACTTATCAGGCAAAAGAAAATATACATTCTTTTATTAATTCAGATAAATTTGCCGCAATTCTTGCTGCAGCCATTGACAACCGTATTGAAGAATTCCTTAATAAGGAGATAGGGAATATCATGCCGGGTTCTAATCGGGAAAACCTGTACACGTTCATTGAAAAAAATATGAACAGGATGTTTATAAGCCCTGAGATGGAACAATGGGTTAAGGATTATATTTGCCAGAAGGTCTACACAACATTGTCAGAGGAACAAACCCTTGCAGATCTTCTCCCCGAATCATTGCAGGAACTTTTGCTGAACAGCCTGGAGAAACAGACATCCCCACTTCTTAAAAAACTTACAACGATAGTAAGTGAACCCGACGTTCGGGAAAAAATTGTTAAAGGGGTATGCGTCGGAGTCTCAAGTTTTATTGACTCACTTGGTCCGATGGCAGATATGGCCCGAGGTTTTTTGAATATGGATACGGTGGAAGAGAAAATTCATGAATATCTTGACGAAAAAAATGACGATATTGTTGCCTGGTTGCAATCAGAGAAGGTTCAGTCCAAGTTAGTAACAGGGTTGAGAGAACGCAGTCTGGATTTTTTGCATAGACCTATTGTCAGCTATGTTAAAACGGACGATGAAAATGTTGTTGATGATTTCTGCACTCAACTCACCAGACAAATTCTGGTTCTTATACGCGATGAAGAGGTGGCTGTCACACTTTCCAATATGATCAGATCGAATATTGAGAACTATATCGATTCTGGTGATATTAAAGCGAAAACGGCCGTGACAGAACTGATCGGACAGGAAACCATGGAAAAAGGGGAGGCCTGGTTTAGAAATGAAGTAATCTCTCTGATTAAATCTGACCAGACTCTCTCTGCCATAGATTCCATGGTCGAGTCCCTTATAACAAAGTTGCTGGATAAAAAGATTGGAAAACTGGCGAATATAATTCCTGTCGGGGTGAGGGAAGGGGGGGCACGATCTCTGAAGAACCTGGCATCTGCCATGCTCGAAACCGGAGTACCCAGCCTTGTCCGGACTCTCAATATCAGAAAGATTGTAACCAAAAAAGTTAACTCTCTTGATTTATTAAAACTTGAGGGGCTGCTACTGACAATAATGGAAGAGCAGTTCAAATATATTAATCTGTTCGGAGCACTCCTTGGATTTATGATCGGCTGCCTTAACCTTTTATTTCTCTATGGGATCTAAATACCCATACTCAAGCCTGGGTGCATTCTCAAGAGAATCCGCTTCTATGATATAAAAAAAATTTTCAGACATTGACATTGTGGCTATTCTAAATGATATTGCTTATTAGATAAAAGATTTTCGCAAGAATAAACAGGCGCAATTATTTGGTAGTATTTGGTTTTAATAATTGAATAACAGGAGATGATGAGCCATGACAGAGAAAAAAGGTGATCCCGACAAGAAGAAATCTCCCCCTGCCAAAACCGAAAAGAAACAAAAAACTAAGGCTAAGTCTGCTTGTTCGAATCCCAAAAAAATTACAAAAACAGAAACAGCCAAAAAGAAAACAAAAATTAATAATCCGAAAAATCCGGAAACTATCCTGTTTCAGAAAAAAGAAATCATTCTGAAAGATTTACTGAAAGATTATAAACAGGTGAAAAAAGGTGCTCCAAGTCTGAATAAATTTCAGAGAAAAGCTATCAGACGCTATTACCGTGAGGAGGCCCTGAAGCCTTACCAGGCAGAACTAATAAGAATGCAGAAAGGCCTTGAAAGCAAGGGTCGAAGGATGATAATTTTATTTGAAGGACGAGATGCTGCTGGTAAAGGCGGTACTATTCGACGGGTTACCCGTTATATGAACGAAAAGCATTACCGGGTTGTTGCATTGGGTAAACCAACTGATAGGGAAAAAACGCAGTGGTTTTTCCAGAAATATATTGCACAATTGCCCAGAGGTGGCGAGGTCGTTCTTTTTGATCGAAGTTGGTATAACCGGGCCGTTGTCGAACCGGTTTTTGGCTTTTGTACTCCTGAGGAATACAAGCATTTTATGCAGGGAGTAATCGGTTTTGAAAAAGATCTGGTGCGGCAGGGGACTATACTGGTTAAGCTCTATTTTTCCGTAACCTATGACGAGCAGGCCAGGCGATTTAACAGAAGGAAAACCGACCCGCTCAGGCAATGGAAACTCTCGGAAATTGATGTCCAGGCTCAGGATCGATGGGATGACTTCACTAACCAAAAATATGAGATGCTAAAAAAGACTCATACAAATATCGCACCCTGGATCATTATCCGTTCTAACAATAAATTCGAAGCCCGTCTTAATGCAATGAAGGTCATCCTTAATTCCGTCCCTTACGA
>DEIL01000251.1:2956-54894 GCA_002352445.1 Desulfobulbaceae bacterium UBA2775 | reverse complement strand
CCGATGATGATCAGTTGATTGCCTGAACCATCACGAATGGTTAACCCTTGTGCGGATATCTGGCCGAACTGTACGTCCTGCAAGCCTTGTTTGGCACCCAGAAGGAACAAGGGCACGAGCAACAGGCTGAACATGACCACATACCTTTGTAGTCGTCTGTTTTGTTTTTCGATTTTATCAAGGCGTTCCTGAATTGTTGATTTTTCTTGAACTAAAGATTGCATTGTTCTCCTCCCGTAAAATACTTGACGAAAATATCAGAATTTTTTAGTAGCCGTAGCCTTTCCTTCTAGTCCTTTTATCGTTAGTAGCCTCTTCTTCTAGCTCTTTCGTTATTAATCACGGCGCCGCCAAGTGCACCGGCACCGGCGCCGATCAAGGTGGATTTGGTATTTCTCCCGAGCGCCTGACCGGCTACCGCGCCAACTGCGGCACCGCTCATTGCTCCACGCTCACCCGGAGTTGCATACGGCATGCAGCCGGCATTCATGAAGAGCATTGATAAAAGCGAACTTGCCAAAACGATATACAAACAGATAGTTTTCATGCTGGTCTCCTGTTTCCAGTTTGATTATACTTGAGAAGCAGACTGTTCAGAATTGGCAAGTCTGCCTCACCCCTCCACATTTCAGTATTTTTCTTCTTCATCCCGCAACGTATTCGCTTGACTATGTGAAATACGTTGTGTGTCATCTTCATATTTCAGGCGATCAGTTAGCAGGTACTGAAGTATCTCAAATTCAAGGCTGGGGAACAGTTCCTTATACTCGGCTTTTCACTGTATCGATACAACCGACCTGAAATAAACTTGGATGGATTACCGCCATGGTCACCCTCCTGTTTCACAATTTCTCTGTTGAGATGTCCTTTGAAAAATGGTACTAAAAAGGAGCACTTATGTGCTTAGCCAAAAGCAGTGTTTCGCTTAAACGACAAATGTTTTTTATCTTACCAGTTTATTAGCCGTTTTCTACCTAATTTAGACTATATTAGGTTTGATGGCGTCGTAAAAAGTCTGATCTACGGCGTTGTAGGTTTTTGGCAGGACCTCGACATACCGCATGTCTAGCCGAGAACCTGCCAGAAACACTACGTCTTGTATATCAAACTTTTTGACTTAGCCATCTGTAACTTCCGATAAGCGTAGACTTCGAGTGACCTTTTTACGAGTATATCAGGTTTGGGAAAGAGCAAAAGTTTCTGGATCGGAGGGCAGATATTATGACTATAAAGTAGAAATATGTCGCCAAAAAGTAAGTCTATCCGCTCGAGAGTGGCCGAAGCAACGACACTCCATATTAATCAACCAGAATATATTGGGATTTTAGAACGCTTGGATAAGTTCCTTGGTTATAGCTCTATGTTTCTGATTTCAAAAACCTCTCCTGATTGCTTGTTTTTATGACAGCTTTTATGGAGTAAACTCACTGAAGTGAGTCAAACCGGATAATACCTGGCAAACAGAGAAAACATTATCGGTAATGATATCAACAGAAAAAGATAACTTGCAACAATAAACTGATTGGTTATAGCTGAATTCCTGCCTTGGCGTTTGGTTAGAATTGGTATGGCACTAATAGGCGGTACCGCACTTTGCAAAAACATTACCAGCGCAACAGGGTATGGTGGACGAACTATCAGCAGTACTCCGAGAATTACCATTGGGAAAAAGAAATTTTTGGCTAAGACAAACTTCATAACCTCCAATAATTGTACGCCTCCCTGTTCCTGAAAATCGACAAAAATATTCCCGCCTAGTATTATCATAATCAGTGGCAACGACATCGCCCCCAGCATAGAAAGCCCTGACATCAGAAAGTTCGGGATCAAAGTATGGACACCATACAATCTGAGAAAAAGTGCAATCAAAGTCATAATAAGAACTGGATGAATGATTTTTCTCCAATCTATTTTGTGTTCCGACTGGGTAGGAAAAAAGAAATGATATGTACTGAACGTCAGTGCAGGATGAAAAGAAATAAACAAAAAGAGAGTTACCAGGTAAGGAGAATCGCTGCCATACAGCCCGGAAATGATCGCCAAAGGAAAAAAAATACCATTCTGATAAAAAAGACTGACGGCAAATTCTCGGCGTGTGCGCGGGTGAGAGACAAACATTGTGATGGTTGTAAGAACAATCAATATAGCCGTAAAAAAAACCCACCACAGAGGCACCTGCCACCAGGATGGAAACTCGCTTAATGTGAAATTTTTGACAATACTGACGAAGATAAGACTGGGCAGAGCGATATCAAGAACAAGTGGAGAGAGAAACCCTAGTACATTTCCCGGCATGATTTTCTTGCCGATAATATAAAACCCGAGAGCACCTAGTCCGAGAAGTACCCCTACAGATTCCAATATTGAATAAAAAACATCCATGTTGATCTTGTTATTTAGCCCCTATTTATTGTATCTGAGGTTTTTCCTTTTTTCATTATTTAAAAAAAATGTTACGATATTTTAGTGCCTTACTCCAGAACTTCTGTAATAAAAAACAAGAAATTCAGGAAGGTCGTTTATAATTATATGGTTGAATATACTTCCATGGCACTTATCCAGGCATTCTAAAATTCCGATTTATTCGGGTCAGTACATTGTATATGATTTCTAACTTTCACACACAGGTAATTCCTTAGTACTCGGAAAAATGATCTTCTCCCGTTTTCCCATACCCGGTAGGGTCTGGCGATTTTTTCTTTATTCTCCTGGGAGAGGCCCAGCTTGGTCATGTCAGTTACCAGGTTTCCATTTTTATCTTCAGGCCAGTAAAACCCTCTTTAAGGCAATTCGTTATCCATGAACAGACAAAATGTTCATGAGGAATCTGGGTTAGGAGCCTGTCGGACAATAGTCATTTCCTCTTCGTCCGGGTTATCCCAAATTTTACCATTCTGGACTCCAATGTAGTTGGTTTGAGTCCTAAAATCTCTGCAGCTCCACCCTCCCCCCTGATACGCCACCGGGTGGTCTCCAGAATATCTAAGATATATTCTCTTTGAACAGCTTCTAAGGTGCGGGCCGGGCTTCTTATAATTTCTTGGTTACCAGGCAAGTCTACCTGTAGGGTGGAGCCGGTGGTGATAATGACGGCTCTTTCAATCGTGTTCTTTAATTCTCTGACATTGCCAGGCCAGTGGTAGTTGCATAGTGCATTCATGCTTGAACGGGATATGGAGTCTATGAATTTATCCATCTTGTCACAAAAACTCCTCACAAAGAACCAGACCAACGGAGGGATATCGGCAGGGCGCTGTCGGAGTGGTGGAATAATTATTGGAAAGACATTCAAACGGTAGTACAGGTCGATGCGGAACTCACCATTATCAATAGCTTGAAGAAGATCCCGATTGGTGGCTGCAATTACCCTAACATCCGATGCTATAGTCTTTTGGCCCCCAACACGTTCGAACTGTTTGTCCTGTAGAACTCGCAAAAGTTTGACCTGCATAGCCAGGGATAGTTCACCAATCTCATCAAGGAACAGGGTGGAGCCGTCTGCAAGTTCAAAACGGCCGATACGTTTGTTGTCTGCTCCGGTAAACGAGCCTTTTTCATGACCGAATAGCTCACTCTCAACAAGGTTTGGAGGCAAGGCGCCACAATTTAAAGTTACCTTGGGATTGTTCCTGCGCTTGCTCAGTTTGTGGATGGCCTGAGCCATCAGCTCTTTACCGGTTCCTGTTTCTCCAAGAATCAGTACCGTGGTATCAAGTTTGGCCACCTGTTCAGCCTTGCTCAGGACGCTTTTGATTTTGTCACTTTGGCCGATGAATTCCTCGTGTATATATTGAAGGCTGATCTCCTCTCTTAGATAGGTGTTTTCCGCCTCCAGTCTGTCTTTCAGGTCCTGTATTTCTGAAAAAGCCCTCAGGAGTTCTTGTTCCTGTGCCTTTCGCATCAGAGCATTAGCGAATACGACTCCCAACATGTTGAGTCGCTGTATTAACCCGTTAGGCCACTTGCGTCTTGATTTCAAAGCAGCAAATCCTACGACACCCAGGAAAGCTCCTCCCCCGGCCAGAGGAATAAGAGCACTGGATTTAATGCCTTGTTGCAGGCAATGCGCTCTTTCAACGGCAGCTTCTTTGGGGAGGTCATCAGTACTGTTCATGACAACGGGTTCGCATCGATATAGCCTACTGCTGTACCAGGGCTGTTGTTCGTTGAGAACGAGGTCCGGCATGGGAGTTACGCCAGGGACGGCATAGGCATGGGTGACGCACAGCTTATTGCGGTTGTCTGTGAATTGGGCGATGCTGCATCGATCTATATCCAAAGCCACGGTAATGTGCTGCAGTGCGGTTTCAATCTCCATGTCGATTTTGTTTGCGGGCAGATTAACGAACTTGGTGGAGAGGTCGGCTAAAAGTGTTTCAAAATGAAGACGTTCTTTAATCGATGGGGATAGAGAATCATTGACTGTTTTATTCGTTAGAGTCATTGGTTTTTTATTACACCTGAATGAAGATACAATAGATATATTAGATGAGTTCCGGGGGTCACCCACACTTATTCTCCGAAATACAGGAGCATGGTACGATATTTCGGAGAGGCATACAAGCCAATCTATAGAAAATTGCGCGATAAGAAAAATTATGGACGTTAGAATAGGGATATAGGATTACTCATATCAGAAGAGCCGCTGGCACGATATTTGTAAGGTTGTTAGAGTGAAATTGTATGTAATTTCTCGATATTTTTAAACAAAGGTGGATGTAATAGTGTTCACAATTCTATGATAACGTACCTATAGGGAGAAACTTAATGGGCTATGACAAAGGAGTAGAGGTATTTCCGACCACTACCTGGTCAGCCGGGGCTGGTTGTCACGGTGGATGCGGCCAGAAACTGTACGTCAAAGATGGTAAACTCATTAAAGTTGAGGGAGATGAGAATGCATCGTTTAACCAAGGGAGATCTTGCCCGAGGGTTTTGGCACTTACCCAATATGTCTATCACCCTGACCGGCTCACCACACCCCTGAAACGGGTTGGCAAGCGCGGAGAAGGGAAATTTGAACCAATTTCTTGGGACGAAGCTTTTGATATTTGTGAAGATAAGCTTAAAAGCATTCGTGATGAATTTGGTGCGGAGTCGGTGGTGTTCGCTCAAGGGACAGGCCGGGATGTAGGCGGACCGATTTCATATTTATGTTATAATTACGGTAGTCCAAACTGGGTACAGCTTGGTCTTTCCGGGCAGTCTTGTTACACCCCACGACTTGGAGGCATGAAAGCAACAATGGGTGATTTTGCCGTCATGGATGCGGGCCAGTTCTCCGCCAAGCGGTATGATGACCCTGAGTATGAAGTACCCAAAGTGATCATCGTCTGGGGTCAGAATCCACCACCAACCTGTTCTGATGGTTTTTTCGGCCACTGGGTTGTGGATTGCATGAAACGAGGTAGTAAAATAATTTCCATTGATCCCCGTAACACCTGGATGTCGACGAGAGCCGAACATCATCTGCAAATCAGGCCTGGAACCGATGGTGCGCTTGCTCTTGGTATGCTCAATGTCATCATCAATGAAGAACTTTACGACAAGGAATTTGTTGATAAATGGACTTATGGATTTGAGAAATTAAAAGAACGTGTCCAGGAGTATCCGGTGGACAAGGTGTCCCAAATAACCTGGATCCCAGAAAAGCAAATCGTCGAAGCAGCAAGACTCTACGCCATCAACAGTCCGGCGGCTATTCACTGGGGCGTTCCCATTGACATGAATCCGGAGGGAACAAGCGTGGCCCAGGCCATCGCTCATCTCTGGTCTATTACCGGAAATATTGATATCCCAGGTGGCAACGTCATCGCCAGACCTTCCCACGGCGTTACTACCTATCCATACTCCACAGAGGAGTTGGTTGGTCTATACGGCCAGGATTTGGTGGACAAACTCAACAAATCACGTATCGGTTGTGATACCTACCCCATGGTTAAGGGTTTTCGTGGCTGGGCTCAACCAGATATGGCAATTGACCAGATCGACTCGGGAAAACCCTATCCCATAAAAGCAGCTTGGATCCAAACCGCCAATATACTGGGTGGTCAGGCGGCCAGGGCTAAATTTCACTATGAGGCTATGAAGAAGCTTGAGTTTGTCGTGGTAATTGATCTGTTCCATAATCCCACCTCCATGGCACTGGCTGATATAGTTTTACCCGCGGCCACCTTTGCTGAAAAAGACAGTTTCCGCTCCTGGTGGGTGCCTCTCGGTGTGATGCATAAGACAATCCAGGTAGGGGAATGTAAATCCGATTGGGAAATTAATATCGAAATGGCAAATCGCCTCAATCCAAATTGCAAATACCAAAATGTCAAAGAGCTGATCAACGACCGACTCTCGGTTGCAGGGGTGACCTTTGATGAGCTGGTCGAGCAAGGTTCCCAGGCTATGCCATCTAAAGGTCATAGCAGTAGACCTTACCGCCGCCACGAGAAGGGACTGTTACGGCACGACGGCAAACCAGGGTTTACTACAGAAACTGGCAGGGTGGAGCTTTACTCAAAGGCATTTGAAAGCTGGGGTGTTGATCCCTTACCGTTTTATCGTGAACCGGCACAGGGACCAGTAAATACGCCGGAACTGTACGCTAAATATCCTCTGATTATGATAACCGGAGCCCGATCTCATATGTTTTTCCACTCGGAACATCGCATGATCCCTTGGCTACGGGAAAAAGATCCGGAGCCCTATGTGGAGGTCCATCCAGAAACCGCCGAAAAATTTGGAGTGTCTGACGGCGAATGGATCCATCTGGAAAATGATATGGGTAAGGTCAAGCGGAAGGTACGCGTCTCCTTGAGGGTACATCCCCAGATGATTCATACCCTGCACGGCTGGTGGAAGCCAGAAATGAAGGGGAGTGAGCCGGATCTGTTTGGTGTTTGGGACTACCAGATTAACCAGATCATTCCTGGTCCTCAAGACAGCGGTTCGGGTTTTGGTGGCGGGCAGTATAAAACCACGCTTTGCAAGTTAAGCAAAATCAAAGAATAGGAGAATCCATTATGTCTAAATACGGATTGTTAATAAATTACGACTATTGTACTGGCTGCCAGAGCTGTGCTGTGGCCTGCCAGCAGGAACACGGTTTTCCAGCGGGAAAATGCGGGATTAAGGTGACCGAATACGTTTATGCGGCAGTGAGAAAACCCGTGGCCATTGATTTTTTGCCGTTTCCAACCGAGCTGTGTGATTTATGCATAAATCGTCATCAGCAAGGAGAAGAACCGGCCTGCGTCAAACACTGTCAGGCGGCATGTATGGCATTTGGTTCTTTGGCAGAACTGGTTGAGCAAATGGAAGTAACACCTCGATCCGTGCTGTTTTCCCCGCGGTAAGTGTTTTTATGTCGTCATGGGAGATCTGTCAATGGTGGCCGATCTCCTTGTTCACTTTATTGCTGCAGGGATAAAGTGGACCCAGTAATCATTAAAACGAGAGGAGGCACCAATGCGTAAGAAAAGCAGGCTTTTGTCATTTATTCTGATCAGCGTTGTTTTGGGGTTTGCAGTCATTGCAACGGCCAAACCAATTACATTGACCTTTGCCAACCAGAACCCGGATACGAGCTGGAGTGGGATGCATGCAATTGCTCCCTGGGCAAAGCAAGTTGAAGAGGCCACAAAAGGCAAGGTTAAAATTCAGATTTTCTACTCTCAAACATTAACCAAAGGAAAAGATGCCTGGGGAGCAACCAAAAGCGGTATCGCTGATATTTCCTGGTGTTTCCATGGATATTGGCCAGGTATGACTCCACTGGCTGATGTTGTCAGTCTGCCAGCACTACCATATAAAACAGCTGAAAAAGGCAGCGAAGTACTTTGGAAGTTATATGAAAAGTACCCCGCTATGCAGAAAGAGTTCTCCGACAACAAGGTTCTCCTGCTGTTCACCAGTAATCCGTACATCCTCATCACCACCAAAAAACAGGTCAAGACTCTCGAAGATATCCGTGGAATGAAAGTCCGTATGAGTGGTGGTCCTCCAACCGAAATGATGAAAGCTCTGGGGGGAACCCCTATGATGGTACCAATGCCTGATAACTATATGTCCCTACAAAAGGGCGTTATCGATGGTATGGGCGCTCCATGGGAAGCGATTCATGGCTTCCGTCTCTATGAAGTAGTCAAATACTATACCGAAACACCATTTCCTGCCGTTTATTTCTCTATCTCTATGAATAAGCGCAAGTGGGACAGTCTGGGCAAAGAGGTCCAGGATGCCATCATGAGCGTGAGTGGGCTTAAGGGCTCAAAATTCTGGGGTAAGAACCATTTCGATACCGCCAAAGACGGGGTTATGGAAAAAGTTAAATCGACAGGCAAGAGCATCGATTTGTATTCTTTCTCAGCTGAAGAACGTCAGCGCTGGCTTGATAAAGCTGGGAAACCGATCTGGGAACAATGGGTAAAGAAAATGGAGGCCAAAGGTCATGCCAACGCCCAGGAAATTCTCGACACAGCTGTTTCTTTGAGCAAGGAATAATTGCTGCATAGTTAAGCTCCGACATCCCCTCTGGTCACCCAAATAATTATGAGCAGGGGGGATTGGACTCTGACAACCTCCCTGGATTGCCTGAGTCATATTTGTTGGTTTTAAAGGTTAAAAGACAATGCTCGCAACTATTGCAAAAAAACTCTCGAATTTCTTAATCGCCATCGGCGCAACCATGCTTGCATTGATGATGTTTCTCACTGTGGTAGACGTTGGCCTGCGTTATGTTTTTAATCGTCCCTTATCCGGAGCCTTCGAGCTGGTAGGATACATGATGGCTATATTTGTGCCATTCAGTATTGCTTATTGTGGCCACAAAAATGAGCACATTACAGTCGATCTTTTTATGGACCGTTTTTCCAGTAAAACCAGGTCGATTGCTGATATCATCACCACCTTCATAACTCTGCTTTTTGCCATAGTTATCGCTTGGCAGAACGTTCTTTATTTCTTTGAGGTCAAAGGATCTGGTCTAACATCGTCTGTTTTGTTGATACCCGAGTATCCGTTTATTGCGCCAACCGCCATAGCTTTTGCAACGTTTGCTCTGATTCTCTTTGTGCATTTGATTGAATTGTTTTCAGAGGTTACTAACTAATGGATCCGATATTTGTCGGTATTATCGGTATTATTGTTCTGATTTTTCTCATTTTTATCCGAATGCACATTGGTATCAGCATGGCGCTTGTCGGGTTCCTAGGCTTTGCCTATATCGTCGGGATCGAACCAGCTCTTGGGGTGTTAAAGTCAGTACCCTATAGCACACTATCCAGCCAGAATCTGAGTGTTATCCCTCTTTTTATCCTTATGGGGGCTTTTGCTTTTACCGCTGGGATCAGTGAAGATCTCTACAGAACAGTGCATAAATGGTTAGGCCATTTTCGTGGTGGACTTGCCATGGCGACGGTTGTAGCCTGTGCATGCTTTGCAGCTATTAGTGGCTCCAGCCTGGCAACTGCTGCTACCCTTGGCAAGGTGGCCATGCCGGAGATGACAAAATACAAATATCACCCAGCACTTGCCACTGGAGCCATCGCAGCTGGTGGAAGCATAGGCATTTTAATCCCCCCCAGTGTTATTCTGATCATCTACGGAATTATCACCGAACAATCGATTGGTAAGCTGTTTCTGGCAGGGTTTATCCCTGGTTTGCTGGAGGCTGCTTTTTACATACTCACCATAATGATCATCACCCGCATGAATCCAGCGTTGGGGCCTCCGGGACCTCGCTCATCCATGAGCGAAAAAATGACCTCTCTACTTAAAGTATGGGAGGTTATTCTTTTATTTGTAGTAGTAATTGGAGGTATTTACTTAGGTGTCTTCACACCCACCGAGGCTGCGGGAGTTGGTGCTTTTGGAACGTTTTGCTTTGTTGTTTACCGAAAAAGACTCACCTGGGAATCATTCAAGTCAAGCCTGTTACAAACTTCTGTGACGACTGGGATGCTGTTTATGGTGGTGATGGGGGCCATGATCCTTGGCTATTTTTTCTCGGTCAGCAGACTACCTTTTGAGCTAGCAACATGGGTTGGAGACCTGAATGTCAACCGATATGTGATTTTGGTCCTGATTCTGGTTGCGGTTGGTGTACTGGGATGTCTTATGGATTCAATGGCTATTGNNCTATCCATTGACCCAGAGCCTCGGATTTGATCCGATCTGGTTTGGTATCCTCATCGTCAGAGTCACAGAGATGGGACTCATCACCCCTCCGGTTGGGCTCAATGTGTATATCATTCATGGTATCACCCGCGTGCCCATGGGGACAATCTTTAAGGGAGTTGTCCCGTTTATCATCGCAGATATCCTTGAAATTATACTTTTAATCGCTATCCCCGAGATTACTTTATTTCTGCCTGGACTCATGGATGGGTAGGCATTCTCGGACAGTCTCCTAGGGTACGTACTGGCCCAAACTGCTCTGCCCCTCTTATAGCTGCTATACTGCTTCGCTGGTTTTCCTGGAGGGAGAGTCTCCATTCACCACTCACCTCCATTATATTGGATGTCAATCCAATATAATGGAGGTTGTATTATTGAACATCTCAGTCCTCAACCTGACAAATTTCGTTAAAACCACATAATAACATACTGGTAGACTGTAGCGAGGTAATGACAGATCATGTGGCATGGTTATTGAAATGCAATAAGAAGGGACAAGGCAAAAGCATGTTTTACTGCTAGATGATCTACTCGGAATTTATTCCGAGCCGTTAATAATAAGAGGAGTAGGCAGATTATGGCAAAATTGAAAACAAAAGACAAGACAGTTCTAAGAAGTTTGGGTCTTGGCGGATTTTTCGGTGGCGGTGCCGAAGGAATGGTCGATGTAAAAGATGGAAAAATCGTTCGCATCCGGCCCATGCGTTATGGTTGGAAGTATAACAAAGAAGATGTCCGTCAGTGGAAAATGTCAAAAAACGGTAAATCGATTGAACCCGATTGGAAATCCTTGCCGGGCCCCTTCTCACTCTCCTATAAAAAAAGGGTCTATTCAGCCAACCGTATTCAATACCCGCTCAAGAGAGTGGACTGGGACCCCAACGGTGAGCGAAACCCTCAGAACCGTGGCAAAAGCAAATATGTGCGAATCTCATGGGATGAAGCCAGCGAAATTATCGCTTCTGAAATCCAACGGATACATAAAACCTACGGGGTCCACGGTATTTTGATGCAGGGCGATGGCCACGGAGAATGCAAATCGATAAACACACCTCATGGTCATTCAGGCAATCTCTTAGATCACATGGGTGGTTTTACCTTGCAGGTCCGCAACCCCGATAGCTGGGAAGGATGGTACTGGGGGGCAAAACATGTTTGGGGCCAAGGCGTCCAGGGCAATATGTGGCCTGCTGCCAATACCGTAAACGACGCCACAGAGCATACCGAGCTCATGCTGTTTTGGGGATGTGACCCTGAGACAACGCCCTGGGGATTTACTGGCCAGTTTGCCAGTAAACTCTGTTACTTCTGGTCGGAAATCGGCATGAAGCAGGTATATATATGCCCGGATCTGAACTACGGTGCTGCTATTCATGCGGACAAATGGATTCCAGTCTTGCCCAATACTGATGCCGCTCTGCAGCTTTCAATAATCCATGTATGGCTCACCGAAGATCTTTACGATAAAGAGTACATCCGTACCCACGCCATCGGCATGGACGAGTTTTCGTCCTATGTACTTGGAGAGGATGACGGTATCCCAAAGTCACCTGCCTGGGCTTCCAAAAAATGCGGGGTTCCGGAATGGACTATAAAGGCTCTTGCTCGCGAGTTTGCAGATAAAATAACATCGATTGCCCACTATTTTGGAGGTGGCCTGNNGTGGACCTTATTCTCATGAAAATGCAAGGCTGGAGGTGATCCTTCTTGCCATGCAAGGCCTGGGCGGCCCTGGAGTCCATCAATTGCAGCTAACCTATTTTGGAATGCCGCGAAAACAAAGTCTGGCAGGCGGAGTATGGAACCCAGAGCTTGAAGATCGTCTCTCTATCCCGGTAATGTCCTCCATTACTGCCTGGCAGAAGCAGGCATTGCCTAAATGTCTGGTTCATAAGGCTATTGAATCTGATGACCCGATTACTTTTCGTGGTACCGGGGCTATCGAGGCTTTGCCACATGACCAGTTCAGTGAATATACATACCCCATTCCTGAGGAGGAGGGTGGTAGTGAAATCCATATGATATGGACTGACAGTCCATGCCGGATTACTTGCTGGAACGGAGGTAATGAAACAGAGCTCTCCTTGCGGAACCCAAAAATCGAAACCATCGTTGCCCAGCACCCTTGGTTGGAAAATGATTGTGTTTATTCAGATATCATCCTACCTGCCAATACGCTTATGGAAGTCGATGATATTGTGACCAATGTACGTCAGGGTATTCCCCAGCCCAATATCATGATTCAGGATAAAGCCATTGAGCCCATTGGTGAATCCAAGAGTGATTTTGAAATTGTGGTAGAGGTGGCCAAAAAAGTCGGTTTGGAAGAAAAACTTACCGAGGGATTGACCGTTACCGAGATGCAGGAAAGAATTTGGAAACATATGGGAGGTGAGAAGCTTGTCACCTGGAAGGAGCTGCAAGAAAAAAAATATTGGATGTACAGTACGGCAGAGGATTGGAAGTCCGACCCGCCAGGGTTTCGGCAATTCTATGAAGACCCGGAAAAACACCGACTAGGCACAAAAAGCGGCAAGTTGGAATTCTATTCAGAGGCCCTGGCTGTACGTTTTCCTGACGACAAGGAACGTCCGCCTATCCCTAAGTGGATCGAAAGAAGCGCCATGCATGACGAGCGGCTATCCAGTAGTCGGGCGAAGGCTTATCCGCTGCTGCTGATGTCCAACCACGGTCGCTGGCGGGTACATTCCCAATGCGATGATATCACCTGGACCAGAGAGGTTGGAACCTGCAAGGTGCTCGGGAAGGACGGTTATAAGTATGAGCCGCTATGGTTGCATCCTACAGAGGCGGAAAAGCGTGGTATTGAACATGGCGATATCGTCAAGATCTTTAACGAACGGGGTATCGTACTTGCCGGTGCCTACGTGACCGAACGTCTCCGGCCCGGAGTAGTATATATTGATCATGGCGCCCGCTCCGACGCGATCAAAGTTGGTGAAATAGACAGGGGCGGTGCTATTAACACTATTTCCCCAGATGGAATTATTTCTGAAAACTGCGTAGGTCAGGCCACCAGCGGTTATCTTGTCCAGCTGGAGCGACTATCCGGGGCCGAGATGGACCAGTGGAGGAGAGACTATCCGGAAGCCTTTGCAAGAAAATACGACCCGGCAGGTGGACTACGTTTTGACGCCTGGGTTATCAAGGAGGTAAAGAAATAATGAAGGCATTTTATATAGATCTATCGGTATGCAACGGATGTTACTGTTGCCAGATCGCCTGCAAGGATGAGCATGTGGCAAATGATTGGACGCCATATGCCAGACCACAGCCGGATACGGGACAGTTCTGGATTGGTATCGATGAATATGTGCGTGGCCAGGTTCCCAAGGTTAAGGTGTCCTACATCCCAAGATTATGTCATCATTGCGATGATGCACCCTGTATAGAAGAGTGTAAGTTTGATGCTATAACAAAACGCGACGATGGTATTGTTCTTATTCATCCTGGTAGATGCACCGGCTGTAGACTCTGTGTGGATATTTGCCCCCACGATTCGATTTACTTTAATGAAGATCTGACTCTTGCTCAGAAATGTACCGGCTGTACACATTTGCTCGATAATGACCCAGAGTGGACAGTTCCGCGATGTGTGGATCAGTGCCCGACCGATGCACTTCGTTTCGGGGAAGAAGAAGATTTTGCAGATTTTATCAGGCAAGCTGAGTTCATCAACCCTGAAGCTGGCACAAAATCACGTGTCTATTACAAGAACCTGCCAAAGAAATTCATCGGTGGAACCATCTACGATCCAAATGAAAAAGAGGTTATAATAGGTGCCAGATGCTCCTTGAAAGACGTTGATACAGGTGAGGTCTTCAGTGCTGATACGGATAATTTTGGGGATTTCTGGTTTCGAGAGCTGGAAGATGACAGAACCTTTACCTTTACCGTCGAAAAGGATGGTAAACTGTTAACAATGGAAAATATCACCACGGTTAAGGATCTCAGTTTGGGAGATATCCCCATGACGCTGTAATTGTACAGGTCTGGCTCTGAGATACAGCGATAGTTTGTATGTTTCTGAAAAAGTAGTATAAAAAAAGGAACTGATATGGCAATAATAACAATATCAAGGACACTATTTAGTGGCGGTGAGCAGATTGCAGAGGAGGTGGCGAAAAAATTGGGATACCCTTGTCTTCGCAGAAAGGAACTGATTTTAGGAGCTGCCGAAGACTTTGAGTTTGAAGAAGCCAAACTCGTTGAGGCGATGGCCGAACCACCTAAACTCTGGCAGAGGGATCGGGACAAACGTGATGCCCATTTTAATTTAATTCGGGCGGCATTTCTAAAACGCTGTGAAAAGCAAGATTTGGTTTACCATGGCTTTTCGGGCCAGGAACTGATTCGAAATGTTCCCCATGTTCTGCGTATCCTTGTTGTGGCCGATGAAGCGCACCGAATTGAAACGGCCAAGAAGTTCTTAGGATTGCACCCTGAAGATGCACTGGCGCAATTGAAGGCGAGTGACAAAAAGTTCAATAAATGGACCCGCCATATGTATGGCTTTGAGTGGAAGGATCCATCGCTCTACGATATCGTTTTCAATCTTGGACGAATGAGCATGGAAAGTGCGGTGGAGACGACTCTAGGAATAATTGCACGGGGTGATTTCTCTGCCACAGACGCTTCACGCCAAGTGTTTGCAGATGAGCTTCTTGCCAGCCTGGTCTGGTCGTCTATCACCCAAAAGGAAGAACTGAGCACCTCATATCTAGAAACCATGGCCAGTGATGGACGTGTCGTGATAACAGGCACTGCACGCTCGGAAAAAATCCTGAACGAAATCACTGATGTAGCTGAAAGTGTGGCAGGTGTGACTGAGGTTGAAAATGAGATGAGTATCGGCACTATCTGGAGGTCGTAGATTAAATAAGGAATTTACCCCGCCAGTACGAAACTCTGAGACTCAGCCACAGAAAACGAGATGTCGGAAAGAGCCCTGACATGGCCTCGCCCCGATGCGGAAAAATACTGGTTGTGGGAGGTAAGGGCGCTGAGGTCAATGCCGCTTTGGGAAAAGAAAGCCACTGCTGTAACCCCTGCTAGTACCCTCATAGTTGCGGCAAAAAGGATTAGCAGACCTATCTGAGTCGTAATAAGTAAGGCCGTGTCCACTGGCATGACACCCATGGCTTTCATTATTCCATGCTCCCGCAGGCTTCTCAGGATGAAGATAAGAAAGGCATATGAGATTCCGATAGAAACGACACCAAACACGAGGATCATAACGAGAGCCATGCAAACAAAATTCAAGTCTATTAATTGTTTGATATCCGGCATAAATTCAGGCCAGCCTCTGAATTTTCCCTTTGGCAGGAGCTGCCGGTATTGAAGAAGAATATCCCCGATGGGCATACCATCCTGCAAAAAAACGGCAACTGTTACAGAGCTGTCTTGGGCAGGGAACACTCCAATCGGACAGGCTCCTAGCTTAAACTACTGTCTTAAAACTGGGGACCACTATAGACAACCTCCTAATTGTACCACATAAAACCGTATTTCGATTTCAGAAGGAAAAAGACAACGTTCTGTAATATGGAATATTTATGGCGTATATCTTGTATGCATAGGCTAAATTTTGTGATCCGTAGCAAGTATGGCTTTGGTTAATTTATTGGGGTATACTTCAGAATTAGTAAAGGTTCACAATAGAACAAGGAGGTATTGTGAAAGATATTGACTTAGAAAAAAAGATAGCAGTACTCATAGATGCAGAGAATGCCCAATATTCCATTTTGGAAGCTGTATTGTCTGAATTGAAAAAACATGGCCACATTATTGTCAAAAAGGCCTATGGAGATTGGAGTTCAAATCATCTGCGCAATTGGAAACAACCACTAAACGAATTAGCAATAAACCCTGTTCAACAGTTTTCTTATACACAGGGCAAGAATTCTTCTGATGCAGCAATGATCATTGATGCAATGGATCTATTGTACTCAAAAAAATTTGATGCATTTGCATTGGTTTCTAGTGATAGTGATTTTACCAAACTAGCTTCACGGCTTAAAGAATCTCAAATATATGTATTCGGTGTAGGAGAAAACAAGACACCAATTTCGTTTAGAAATGCTTGTGATGATTTTATATTTACCGAGGTCTTAAAAAATTTAGAGGTAGATGAAGATACCGATGATGCTGACAAAACAGCTGAATCAGGAGATCAAAAGAAATCAAGACAAGAACTTTGCGGTGATTCACGTTTAATAAAAATAATTAGAAGTGCAATAATCGAATACGCTGATGAAGATGGATGGGCATCCTTGGGTCCTTGCGGTAGTTTGATAAAGCGTCAGCACCCTGACTTTGACCCGAGGACTTATGGGTATCCAACCTTATCTAAATTGATTGAGGCAACAACACTATTTGAAATAGACCGTAGAAAATCTGTAGATAATAAAACGACTGGAATATACATAAAAGACAAACGTGCTTAAAAATATCAGATAATAACTGGGGTCAGATGACCTGTCGCTTGCTAAAAGTAGAATTCGAATAGAGAGCATGGAGCAGAAGTGTTGCAGGATTCTGTGCTGGTTGAGGTGTTTTCACCGGTATGGGAGGATTATCTGCCCGGGTAGTGTGGGTTTTAGATACCTTACTCCTGAACTTTTGTCATAAAAACAAGAAATCAAGGAGTATATTTTGAAATTATGCTGTTCCATTTACTTTCAAGGTACTTATCCAGTGAGACTGAAAGTTTTCCGGCTAGCCGGGCTAGTGTGACCTATAGAGTGACAGAGAAGGGGACTTGTCTAATTTATTTCTTTTCAAAGCTGTTTCATCACGCCAAAAACCTTACCGTCTGGCGTATCATTTATGGACTGCTCCCGGGCACCGGCCTTGAGCCGGTACATAACATGTCCTTCCCATCGCTCCATTGTGCCAGTACCGTCCGGGTATTGATGAATTCGCACAAGCGCGTCTTTTTGCAGGTTACAACCAAAAGCCACGACGTCCATTTCGGTTTTGTAGCTGATTTGATATCCGCTGCAGTCAGGTGATTCGGCGATAAGATCCAGTAACTCCTTCGCCTGGTTGTGTGACCCAAGCCCATTGCCTTGATTACCAAGGTATTTTTTCATTGGGCCGGGATTATGTTGCTTTGTTTTCGGCGCTGAAATTGTTTTGCTTTGTATGGTGTTTTGATCTTCTTTGTACCATGAATCGATTTGCCCTATATAAACATTAACCTGAAGGGTCATTTCCGCAGTCGGGAAATAATAGGCTTTTAGTAATTTGGGGTTGCCACTGCGAATTCTGACCTCTTTATATAGCCCTAGCTTTTTTATAAAGAAATCTTTGTTCCACTGTGTGCCGGCCATTACGTTCAGCATCACCCATTCCTGCAATGTATCCTTTTCCATGATTTATTCTATAACTGGAATAACTTTTTTGCAATCCCCTGACACGATGGGCCCGTTCAGCCAACCGAATTTTTCGGGTATTTCCTCAATAATAATTGATGGCGTCGTAAAAGTCCCATGCATTGTCATTCCTACGCTATCTCCCGCCTGCGTGGGAATGACGGCTTAGTGAAGAATTTGGATTTTTACGAGTTCATCATTATTTATATATGCCAATAAATACCGGTAGCCATACTCAGGAACAGGTTGTCCTTCCTGATTTAAGACCTTGAATTTCATCGACGCAAAATGAGTGTTCGCCCATAAATGGGTTTTCAAGGAAATTTTTTCTGGTTCTCGGCTGCAAGGGAGGCGAGTCTGTTTATAAAATCATCTGATTTTGCAAAATTGTCACGGAGTTTTTGTGGTGTTTTTTCCACAGAACCGTACATTTCTTTAAAGAATCCGGTTATAAAATCACTATGCAGACTTTTCGATTTTGTTAGCATGGGAGGGGCGTTTACCCGGACGCCGGGAGGTAACTCAGTTAATTCATCAATAAATGTTTTCTCCTTGTTTGCAGATAATAACATTTTTACCATGGCCTTGATTCCACCATCGTTCACATAAGAGGTGAACCTGGTAAAATCCTCTTCAGTCAGTTGATCGGCTCCTCCGAGCAATTTTATGATCTTGAAAATAATTGCTACAAGATGACTGCAACACACTTCTTCCATAAAAGGACGATGGTGAGAAATAGCTCGACCGGTTTCTACAAGCAGCCATGAAAATCTGGCCGTTTCCTGGCCTGGATACATGATGTAAAGAGGTCGCAACACGTCCTGCTGAATCTTCCTGACTTTGGTGCCGGCAGTAAAAGGGTTGACCATGGCATTCCTTTTTCCGAGTGTGGTATGGCAGGGAGCAGACCTGCCGCCTCTTCCATTGAAAGTGTTGGACAATTATCCAGCAATTCTAGCGTATTTGTGCATCTTTATCTATGAATATGTTACCATTTTAAGATGAAGTGGTATCTCTATGGGAAAAAGAATGAAAATCACACTGGATAAAGATTGGCATCATTTAGCAGTGGAGGCAAGTATTGACCTGCTTGGGAGTGACCTGCAAAAGGGGCTGACTCGGGAAGAGGCTCTGAGGCGTCTGAACCGTTTCGGGCATAATACGCTTACAATGAAGCCGAGACAGGACGCCTGGATACGGTTCCTGCTTCAGTTTCATCAGCCGCTTATCTATATCCTTATCGCAGCAGGTGTCATAACGACTGCACTGCAGGAGTGGGTTGATTCGGGAGTGATTTTCGGGGTTGTGCTGGTCAATGCCCTGATCAGTTTTATCCAGGAGTCCAAAGCGGAACACGCCCTGGCAGCATTGGCTGACACCATGGTTGCAGAGGCTACGGTGTTGCGCCAGGCTGAGAAAAAACGAATTCCATCACCGGATCTGGTGCCAGGGGATATTGTCTTGCTTTATGCCGGCGATAAGGTTCCAGCCGATATGCGGTTGCTGCATTGTCGGGATCTGCAGGTGGATGAGTCCGCCCTTACCGGTGAATCTCTGCCGGTGGAAAAAGATGCAGAGTCCCTGGGCCTGGATACAGTTCTTGTCGAACGAAGAAACATGGCCTATGGCTCCTCCATGGTTACCTATGGTCTTGGAACAGGTATTGTTACAGCGACCGGCGATTTTACGGAAGTTGGCCATATTTCTCAGCTTATCTCTTCAGCGCAAGATCTGGCAACGCCGCTTACCCGCAAGATTACACACTTCAGCAAAATTTTACTCTATACCATTTTACTCCTGGCAGCATTTACTGTCGCAGTAGGTATGATGCGGGGACAATCACTTTTCTATATGTTTATGGCTGCTGTAGCCCTGGCTGTGGGAGCGATCCCTGAAGGACTGCCTGCAGCAGTGACTATTACTCTGGCCATTGGTGTTTCCAGGATGGCAAAACGTCGGGTCATTATCCGTAAACTGCCGGCAGTGGAGACCTTGGGCAGTACCACGGTTATCTGTTCCGATAAAACAGGGACTCTGACTGAAAACCAGATGACCGTACAGGCAATCCTGGCAGGAGAGATTCACTACGAAGTCAGCGGGGCGGGCTATACACCTCTTGGCAGGATCGTCAGACAGGACGGCGCTGATGATGTGAGCATGGTTGAACTCAACCAATGCCTCAGGGCAGGGATTCTATGTAATGACAGTATGTTACGAGAAGATGACGGCAACTGGTTGGTTCAGGGGGATCCTACGGAGGGGGCCCTGCTCACCGCAGCAATAAAAGGTGGTTTTGATCAAAAGGAAGTGGAAAGAGAATATCCCCGCCTTGATTCAGTTCCTTTTGAATCTCAGCGTCAATATATGGCCACTTTGCATGATGGTGGGGACGGCAGGCCGCGACTGGTCTACATTAAAGGTGCCGTGGAGCAGATTCTTGCCAAATGTTCAAAAAACATTAATTCGGGTGGTACTGGTGCACGGATCTCCTTTGACAAAATCCATCAGGATGTCTCGGATATGGCGGTCAGAGGGCTGCGTGTGCTTGCGTTTGCCTTTAAAGAACTGCCAGCGGAAACCATCGGAATAAAACATGATGATGTGAACACAGGGTTCACTTTTCTCGGTTTACAGGGGATGATTGATCCACCGAGAGCCAAAGCAGTGACAGCTGTTAAAATCTGCAGGAAAGCAGGAATCAGCATAAAAATGATTACCGGCGATCATCCGGCGACCGCAGGGGCCATTGCCGGGCAGATAGGTCTCTATGGCGGGGATGTCGATAAAACAGGAAAGGGTACAGTTCTTACCGGTGGTGACTTGGAGAAAATGTCCGACGAGGAATTGATCAGCGTTGCCGAACAGACAATCGTCTTTGCCAGGGCCACTCCGCTGCAAAAAATACGTCTGGTGAAGGCTTTGCAGGCTGGGGGGCATGTTGTCGCCATGACTGGCGACGGGGTGAATGATGCCCCGGCCCTGAAACAGGCTGATATAGGTGTGGCCATGGGAATAACCGGTACAGATGTCTCTAAAGAAGCAGCAGATATGGTGCTGACCGATGACAATTTCAGTTCTATTGAAGCTGCAGTTGAAGAAGGACGCGGTGTCTTTGATAACTTGACCAAGTTCATTGTCTGGACCCTGCCTACTAATCTGGGGGAAGGACTGGTTATTCTGGTGGCCATCTTATTGGGAGTTACTTTACCCATCCTGCCGGTGCAGATCCTCTGGATTAACATGACCACAGCCGGTTTTCTCGGCTTGATGCTGGCCTTTGAACCAAGAGAACCTGGCATCATGCAGAGATTGCCCCGCAATCCGGATACTCCCATTCTCACCAGGGAACTGATTACCAGGATTATTCTTGTCGGCAACCTGCTGCTCATTGGTTCTTTCGGTCTTTTTAAATGGGAGATTGCAGCAGGAGCTTCCATTGAATATGCACGCACCGTGGCGGTCAATGTTTTTGTGATCATGGAGCTTTTTTACCTGTTTAACTGCCGCTCATTGAGCAAATCGATCCTGCAGCTGGGTATTTTTACAAATATGTGGGTTTTTGGCGGTGTAAGTGTCATGCTGCTCCTGCAAATTATATATACTTATTTACCCCTTATGAACCGGTTGTTTCATAGTGTAGCCATCGGCATTGACTCATGGGGGCGTATTTTGCTCGCAGGACTTACTGCATATGTAATCGTTGAAGTAGAAAAAACAATAAATGCACGGAAGTTGCCACCCTTGTCTTCAGGCTCCATTAGTAAATGAAAAATATCATTTTTCCGGTGTTCAATGATAAACCTGGATAATCCGGAAAGAGTTATATTCATTGTTCACTCCATGGAAATACAGTAGACTTGAATTCTGTTCGTTTCAATTTAAGCGGTTTAGTGAGCAGGTCTGAGGCAACTATGAAATTGCAAGTAATTCAATGTCTTGACAAGCACAACTACAGACAATCAAACTAAGGAGTTTTATAATGCCCGATACATTTCGCGCCTATCAGATAACTAAAGATGAAGACGTCTATAAGGTGGCCCTGACAACATTAACTGAACAGGATCTTATGGAAGGCGATGTCACCGTGAAGGTTGAGTACTCGGCAGTCAACTATAAAGATGGATTGGCAATGACCGGCAGTGCGCCGGTAGTTCGGCGTTTCCCTCTAATTCCCGGCATCGATTTTGCCGGTACCGTAACTGCGTCAGAGAACAGTACATTTATTGTAGGCGACAAGGTGTTACTCAACGGTTTTGGTGTTGGAGAAGTACACAGCGGTGGTTTTAGTGAGACAGCAAGGGTTGATGGGAACTGGCTGGTGCCGTTGCCGGACGGCATCACAGCAAGGCAGGCAATGGCTGTCGGTACAGCAGGGTATACCGCGATGCTCTGCATATTGGCACTGGAAAACCACGGAATTAATCCGGAGAATGGTGATATTCTGGTCACTGGTGCCGCAGGTGGTGTCGGCAGTGTTTCGATTGCAATCTTAAGTAAATTGGGTTATCGAGTCGTGGCGGTAACCGGTCGCAGCAGTGAGCGTGACTACTTGATCTCCCTCGGTGCATCTGAAATTATTGATCGACAACCATTTTCAGAAAAGGCGCGGCCACTTGCCAAAGAGCAGTGGGCAGGGGCGATAGATGTGGCCGGAGGCAATACACTGGCCAATGTTTTAAGTCAGATCAAGTATGGCGGAGCAGTTGCGGCCTGCGGTCTTGCCGAGTCAATGAGTCTGCCAACCTCAGTTGCACCATTTATTCTCCGTGGAGTGGCACTTTACGGCATTGATTCGGTGATGGCCCCTATTGCTAAACGTCAACAGGCATGGCAACGCATTGCGGAAGATCTTGATTTCAGTAAACTCGAAACCCTGAGTAACGAGATTAATCTTGAAGAAGTGCCGGCAGCAGCAGAGGCGATTTTAGCCGGAAAGATACGTGGCCGTACAGTGGTTAAAATCATCTGATATACAATAGTTTTCTAACTCCCGACTATATGCCTTCGTAACAGTGAAGCGGTGTCATCGTTGTGGAATTCATCTCATGAGTGTTAGAAATAAGGATCGAACTGAATCGTAAACCCCTCCACTCCGTCAATGTCTGAGAGTATCCGGCTAATGCGGTCATGGATGACAGGTTGCTGACTTTCCGGAACCTTCAGGGAAACCCCAACCCGGCCATCCTTTGCTTCAGCTGTAGCATTGGGAAAATCAAACAGTTTCCTGAGAATCAGGGCCGTCATAGCCGAATCGGCCAAAGCTGATTTTGATTCGGCTGTTTCCTGAAAAGATGGAAGAGTGGCTGCATTGGCAATGATATCTACGGCTTCGTCTTCGGACAAATGTCCGATTCTTAGAATGAGGTTGTATGCCTCCGGGTTCATTATATCAATACCATACAAAAACATAGCCCACTTGCGACGCTCCTCGTCGTCTTTCTTGAGAATGTAACGTGCTTTTTCCTCGGAAATGTTTTCCCGGGCCATTTCGTCGGCGACCCTGTCCCTGGTGTCGGCGATGATTCTGACTTTGAGCACATGAGAGATATCCCGGACAAAATGATGGCCGACAAGGCCGTGATAAACCATATTGTTAGCCATTAAGCGTTGGAGAATTGCCGACCTGATAGCTGCGATGAACCGCTGTTTTCCGTGGGGAAAACGATCAAGCACTGAAAACGCATCATTAAGCCCCCGTAATAGTTTGAGTTCCGGGAGATGAAACTCGTCAAGATTTTCAATGATTCGGTCACGGGAGATACAGGTGTAGCCAAGTTTTTTTGCCAGTTTGTCGGAAACGGACTTGCCGTGATAGTAACTTCCTCGAGAAATGGTGATAATCGGCATCAGGGCCTCCTGAAAATAGTGGCGTTTGAGTGGTGTTGAAAAATCCGGGTTGGTGCGGCACTGTCTATTTCTGCATACAGTAGATGGTTTTGCACCATATATCAATGATGGAATCGTAAAAACTCTCTATCTACTTTGTTATTATTCCATGAATTCAACAACAGTGTCATGGAAGCTGAAGCTTGTGCCGGGGAGTCTCTTTTTCATCATGAGAATAAGGTCACTGATTTCTTTCTGACTGAATTCACAACCGATGTTGAATGACTCTATCTGGACTTTATCATCTTATAAACGGGAAAACATGAAGGTAATTTCTATTGGGACATAAGGAGGAAAATACCTGAAATAGCAATGGCAGCACCAGTAAAAGATCTGATAGATACATGTTCCTTATGGAGGAAAATAGAAAAAGGAATGATACAGATCGGAACAAGAGAGAGAAATGTAGAGGCAATTCCAACAGACAGGTAGTGGAGGACCAAAAGGGAAAGAGAGACGCCTAGAAATGGTCCGACAACGGAGCCTATAGCAGTGAATATAACTGCTTTTGTGTTGTTGAGCGCATTTTTTACATGGCTCCATTTTTGGGTAACAGTAAAGAAAATGAGAAAACAGAGAAAAGCGGCGAGAGCTCTGATCTGAGTTGCGGAAAAAGGATCCAGGTAACCTGATTCTGTCTGCATGCCGATCTTACTGAGAACATATCCTCCTGCCTGGCCAATCATGCCACCAAAACCAAAGGCGACACCTTTGGCGGAAATTTTTCTCACCTTCAGTTTCTTGTCCTGTGAAGTTTGACGACCTTTTTCAAAGATGACAATGCAGACCCCGGACAGGGTGATAAGCATCCCTAACCACTGCTGTAGAATATAAGTCTCATCCAAAAACAGCCAGCCGATAACAGCAGCTGTAGGAGCTGACAGACTGAAGATCAGCATGGCAACCCTCGGACCTATTTCTACAAGCGCCTTAAAAAGAAAAATATCGCCGATAAAAAATCCGATAATTCCGGACAGGCTAAGATATATCCATGCGTGGAGCGGTAACTGGATTGGAATGATATACCCGCTTCGGATAAATAAAAGAGCGCTGAAAAAAAACAGGGCCACAGAGATTCTTATGACGTTCACAGGGATAGCACCCACTCTCTTTGAAGCAGCTTCAAAAAATTGAATGCTGATGGTCCAGCAAAGTACAGTGATAATGGCGATTGACTCCCCAATAAATGGCATGAAGATCCTTTGGTTTATATGAAAATCATGTGCCCTGTAAAAGGAAGGGCGTTCGGCAATATCTCTCCGGGCCCGACGAAATAGCTTTCAGGCTGCAGCGTGAAGGCATTTCATTGGAAATAGAAATATAAAGAGAGTATATATATTGAAACTTATTGCAATTACAAGGGAAAGTTTGTCGAGCTCGGCATGTATTTGTCATGATACGGTTGCTGTTATTGATCATGGATGAATCTGGTTTGAAAATTAAATAGGGTTTTTGGAAAAAAATGGTTTACAAAAAATGACTTCGGTCTTATAAATGTACGCTGGGTTCCTATAGAAGTACGAACAACGAAAGGTAGTTCGCAGAACCTGAAGAAAACTGGATCGTATTTTGACGATTCGGCTTAATTAAAAAGTGGTTCTTAAGGAGCCCAGCAGAAAGGAGTAGTACACCATGGCAGAAGGAACAGTAAAATGGTTTAACGATGCAAAAGGTTTTGGTTTTATCGAAGAAGATGGCGGTAATGATGTCTTTGTTCATCATTCAGCGATTCAGGGAGACGGTTTCAAATCCCTCGATGAAGGTGGACGTGTAACTTTCGATGTTGTTGATGGTCCTAAAGGTCCAGCTGCAGAGAATGTTGTCAAACTGTAATAGCTGATTTTGACTACAAAAAAGGCCCCGCATTTTGCGGGGCCTTTTTTTTTGCTCAACGGTATCTATCCTGTCAAATCCCAACCCATTACGTCCTTGGTTTTCTAACCGAAAACAGTATACACCAAAGAGTTTCCCAGGTTTATTGGTATGTGGGGCGGAGGTTAGGTTTTAACGGAGGACGGTGCATCAAACGGCGCATAATCCGTGTATCCCTCGGAACCCGGAGTATACCACAATGACATATCTTCAGCAGGATTCAGAGGCCGGTTATTTCTGAACCGTTCAGGCAGATCAGGGTTCGTAATAAACGGACGGCCAAAAGCAATTAAATCCGCATTTCCTTCCTCTATTCTTTTTTCAGCAGTTTCTTTAGTGTAACCACAATTACCGATTATATTTCCTCGATATAGAGGTCTGAACTCTGCCAAACTCATCGGCTCTCCTTTTTCATGGAAACCAAAAGCCAGGCCATCCATAATATGCAGATAACAAAGGTTGAATTTGTCTAATTCTTTGACAACATGTAGATATATTTCTCGGAAATCATCGCCACCCATGTCGTTAAAAACACCATTGGGTGAGATACGGACACCAACCTGATCCGGAGTCCAAGCCTCTAGTACAGCTTCCAGTACTTCTTTTAAAAATCGGAATCTATTATCAAAACTGCCGCCATACTGATCTTCTCGGTGATTGGTTTTCGAATCAAGAAACTGATTGATTAAATATCCATTGGCGCTGTGCACTTCTACCCCAGAAAAGCCGGCAGCTTTTGCATTTATGGCTGCCTTGCGATAATCATCCACAGTTGTTTTAATTTCATCTAAAGATAATGGACGAGGGGTTTCGTAAGATTTACTGCCGAGCGGTGTGTGGATCTGATCACCGTTTAGTTTAATTGCTGACGCGGAAACAGGGAGTTCACCGTCATGAAAATCACTATGAGAAGCCCTGCCGCAATGCCAAAGCTGGAGGAAGATGGGGGTGTCAGTTGGTTTTGTTCTGCTGGTTACTTTTTGCCAGCCCTCAACCATCTCGTCGGTGTATATCCCCGGCGAATCAATCCAGCCGATACCTTGTTTTGAAATCACGGTCGCCTCGGTTATCAGCAGACCGGCTGTTGATCTCTGATGATAATATTCAGCCATAACCTCATTTGGCACACGCTCCGACCCGGCACGACCTCTTGTCATAGGTGCTAGAACAATTCTGTTTTTTAGGTGAAAATTTCCTAAGGAGACTGGTTCATATAAGTTGCTCGTCTTCATTCTATTTGCCTTGAGTGAAGGTTTATGATTGGAGAGATATGTAGAGAGTATTGTACTGTCTTACAAAGGAAGTATATACCACACCGTGGTTGTGTCAACCAGGTTAAGTGATTTCTTCATCTTTCCACTCCAATAAAATTTTTATCTGATTAGGTATGAAACTCTGCCAAATTTGTATGAGTAGCTTTAACGCGTTGATAATAATAGAGAAATAAGATCCCACAGGTTTGTCCTCCCCGCGCGCGGGAATGACGAAAAAGGTAGCTGAGTTCCGTACGTAATAACAAATTTTTAGGTTATTTGTCATCTGCCCGCAAAATTTAGGCAATAAATGGAAAAATATGTTCAATTAAAATTTGTCGGCCTATCGTGTATTTGATTCACAGGTTCAAGTAATTCACTTTAAAACGGAGGAAAACGGTTTGAAAAAGGTAATGGTTCTAATTGTTCTGTCTGTTGTTATGATGGCTGCTACTGCCTGGTCAGGTACCCTTGAAGATGTCCAGAAAAAAGGGGTTTTGACCTGTGGTATCAGTGAAGGCGTTCCAGGGTTTTCAATTCCCGATTCCAAAGGCCACTGGGTTGGGTTTGATGTTGATATGGCAAGGGCTGTGGCAGCAGCTGTTCTCTCAGACCCTGAAAAAATAAAATTTGTGCCTCTTGCATCCAAACAAAAAATTATTGCTGTTTCTTCCGGTCAGGTAGATTTGACATCCAGAACAACAACCTGGACATTGAAAAGAGATGCTAAACAAGGCGTTGATTTCACAACAATTGTTTTTTATGACGGCCAGGGATTTATGGTGCCAAAGTCTTTAGGTGTCGAGTCTGCAACAAAAATCGATGGTGCTACCGTATGTGTAACAGCCGGTACCACATCCGAACTCAACCTCGCCGATTTTGCAAGGCTTCATGGCTTGAAAATAGAAGCGCTTGTTTTTGACGGCAAAAAGGAAGCACTCAATGCCTATACTGCAGGTCGATGTGATGGTTTTACCACAGATGTAAGTCAGCTTGCTTCTTTGAGAACGACCTTTGCCAGTCCTATGGCTCACAAGATCCTGCCTGAAGTTATTTCAAAAGAACCCCTGTCTCCTCTGGTTCGACATGGAGATAACCAGTGGAAAGACATTGTTACATGGGTTATCAATGGACTCATTGCTGCTGAAGAAAATGGCATTACCGCGGCCAATGTTGAAGAAATGAAAGTAAAATCGAATAACCCGGTTATTCAACGTATGCTTGGCCAGTCAGGAGATACCGGCAGTTATCTCGGGCTTGATAAGGAATGGCTGGTACGGGCTATTAAAGCTGTGGGTAATTATGGTGAAATCTATGACCGCCATTTCGGGCCGTCTACAAAATTGAACATTCCACGGGGTGTCAATAAGTTATGGACCCAGGGTGGTCTCCATTATGCACTGCCTATCAGGTAATGAATATGTAACGATCTTACAGTAAATGGTCTCGGAGAAACACCGGGTACTTTATTAGCAGTTACATACCAAATCTTTTTGAAGGGGGCTGGCAGCCCCCTTTTTAATTATTAAAAAAACATCTGATGCATCGTCTTTATTTCAGATAAAATATTTCAGGCAAGGCAGATCTTTTGAAGCAGTCTCCCTTTGTATTCTCGAAATCCTTTATTACAACCCTGCTACTTCAAACGGCTGTCCTGGGCATAATCTTTTATGGTGTATACACACTTTTAGTCAACACCCAGGCAAATCTTGAAGCTCGTAATATTGCTTCAGGATTTGGTTTTTTATCCCTGGAATCCGGCATGCCCATCAGCAATTCCCTGCTGCCATATTCCCCTGCGGATTCCTACGGATATGCTTTTCTTATGGGGGTTCTCAATACCCTCTATGTTGCTTTTCTTGGTGTTGTATTGTCCACGCTGCTAGGGATTATAATTGGTGTGGCCAGAGTTTCCGGCAACTGGCTGATATCAAAACTTGCTGAGATATATGTTGAAGTATTAAGAAATATCCCCTTGCTTCTTGTCCTGTTTTTTACCTATACCATAGCCCTTGCTGCACTGCCGATTCCCAGAAAAAGCCTAAGCCCCTTTACAGGATTTTTTTTAAATAATCGGGGCATATATTTCCCCAGGCCCATGCCTGAATCCGGTTTTTGGCTTGTTTGTCTGGCTGTTCTGGCGGGCATTGTTACAGCCTTTTTTATCCATCGTTATGCAACCCGGCTTCACCGGGAGACAGGCCGGGTTATTCCTTCATTTACCCTGGGTGTGATAGCAATAGTTGCAACTCCCGCTATTGCATGGTGGCTAACCGGTGGTCCGATGTCATGGGAACATGCAGTGTTGAAAGGGTTTAACTTTAAGGGCGGTCTGGTCATCCGGCCTGAATTTTCAGCTCTGATGACAGGGCTCATATTATACACTGCTGCCTTTATTGGTGAAAATGTCAGGAGCGGTATTCAGTCGGTGGGTATCGGCCAGATTAATTCCTCCAAGGCCCTCGGATTGCCTCCAGGCCTCACTATGAGGAAGGTCGTTTTGCCCCAGGCCCTGCGGGTGATTATTCCGGCCACCACTAATGATTATACAAGTCTGGTAAAAAACAGTTCTCTTGCCGTTGCCATAGGTTATCCAGACATGGTTTCCATCGGTGGTACTATTATTGGTCAAAATGATCAGGCAATAGAAGTGATTGCTCTCTGGATGGGGGTTTATATGACCATCAACCTGGTGATTTCTCTGATCATGAACTGGTTGAATGCAAAAGTCCAGTTGATTGGAAGGTAAACATGGCGATATTATCCGACACCAATAGAGCAGCACTTATTTTTCAACCAATGCATGACCTTCCTGCTCCTTTGGAATCTGTGGGCATAATCGGTTGGCTTCGAGAGAATCTTTTCAGCAGTAAGGTCAATTCGTTACTTACAATTGCAGCACTTCTTTTTTTATGGAAAGCTGTTCCGCCTTTATTCTCATGGGCGATTACCGATGCCACCTGGAATTTTTCCCCAGACCCGTGTTCAACAGAAAAGACAGGCGCCTGCTGGACATTTATTTTTGTAAAATTCAGAGTGTTGATGCTTGGACTTTACCCGGAACAGTTTGTCTGGCGGCCTGTTCTGGCTTTTGCAATCTTTCTTCTTGTCTGTGGAATAACTGTTTTTAGATTGCTTCGTACCAGATTTTTAATTGCATTATGGTTCTTTTTACCTCTGCCCTTATTTTTTCTGATTAATGGCGGAATGGGGCTGGAAACCGTAGATCAATCCCTGTGGGGTGGGCTTATGTTAAGCATAGGGCTTGCTGCCATCGGTATTGTAATGTCCATACCTCTTGGTATATTACTGGCCCTTGCCCGGCGATCAAATATGGTTTTGGTAAAAACACTCAGCATAGGAATTATCGAATCCATACGAGGAGTTCCCCTGATCACCATTCTGTTCATGGCTTCCGTCATGATGCCGATATTTTTGCCCCAGGGGATGAATATTAATAATCTTCTAAGAGTTCAGATAGGTATCATACTGTTCTCATCCGCCTATATTGCAGAAGTGGTAAGAGGAGGCTTGCAGGCCATCCCCAAAGGGCAAATTGAAGCCGCCGTCTCTTTGGGCCTCAAAAGCTGGACAGTCACCTGTTTTGTGGTCCTGCCCCAGGCCCTGCGCCATGTTATCCCATCTCTTATCGGTCGTTGTGTTGCGCTGTTTAAAGACACATCCCTTGTGATCATCGTCGGCCTCCTTGATTTTTTAGGGATGATCAAGGCCTCTGCACAAGACCCTGAATGGCTTGGATATGATGCTGAAGCCTATGTCTTTTGTGCCTTGATATACTGGATTATCTGCTTTTCCATGAGCCAGTACGGTAAATCCATTGAGCGTCACAACAAGTGGTAATTGCAGGAGAAAATAAGTGAATCAGGAGAATAGCCCTATTATTGAAATTACCCAATTAAATAAATGGTTTGGAAATTTTCATGTTTTGAAAAATATAAACATGACCGTACATAAGGGCGAAATCATAGTGGTATGCGGCCCATCAGGATCCGGGAAGTCAACACTCATTCGTTGCATAAACAGAATTGAAAAGCACCAAAAGGGGAAAATCGTTGTCGCAGGAACTGAATTGACAGGTAAAATGAATAATATTGCCGATGTTCGTAAGGAAGTGGGAATGGTTTTTCAAAATTTCGATCTTTTCCCCCATATGACAGTTCTTGAAAACCTCATTCTGGCTCCTGCCTGGATTCTCAAAATGCCAAGGAAAAAAGCGGAAGAAATCGCCATGGGACTTCTGGAGCGGGTACAGATTCACGATCAGGCCTTTAAAATGCCGGGCCAGCTTTCCGGAGGGCAGCAGCAGCGGGTTGCAATTGCCAGGGCCCTGTGCATGAATCCCAAAGTCATGTTGTTTGATGAACCCACATCAGCACTGGATCCGGAAATGGTAAAAGAGGTCCTCGATGTGATAAAAAAGCTTGCCGAAGATGGAATGACCATGATCTGCGTAACCCATGAAATGGGGTTTGCAAAACAGGTTGCCAACAGAATAATCTTTATGGATCAAGGTGAAATTGTAGAAGAAAATGATCCTGATGAATTTTTCACCAACCCCCGGTGGGACAGAACACAAAAGTTTTTAAGTCAGATTCTTTAACAGGAAAAGATGTATCGACATACTGATCGCTAACCAGGACATAACTTGGCTTTGATGCAAGAATAGAACATTCATCTCCTGAAAACCCTGCGTGAATTCATACTTTCTCCGGTTTACTTTCCAGACAATTTAATGTACCACACTTTGTGGTAGTCGCTCTCGAGTGCGGATTCTAACTAATTGAGGGATTAATATTAAAAAGCAATCAAAGGAGGGAGACATGAAAATCAAGCGGAGAGATTTCCTGAAACTCAGTGTCGCTACAGGGGCTGCCGCAACAGTGTCCAGGAAGAAAACCCTGAATGCTTTTGCCGAAACAAAGAAATCAGCCTTGATAGGAGAGCGGCCGGGGGAATGGAAGCCTTCTACCTGCCAGGGTTGTACTACCTGGTGTCCTGTCGAAATTTTTGTTCAGGATGGCAGAGCCGTCAAAGTAAGAGGAAGCCAATACTCTAACCCGAATAACTCGGAATTTTAGAATGCTTGGATAAGTNNAACAATGAAATTTTAAACGACCTTTCTGAATTTCTTGTTTTTTATTACAGAAGTTCAGGAGTAAGGCTCTAAACAGAATGATGGTAAAGTGTGTCCGCGTGGACATCTCTCTTTACAACAGGTATATGATCCTGACCGGGTTAAGGTGCCGATGAAGCGGACAAACCCGGAAAAGGGACGTGGAGTTGATCCAAAATTTGTGCCGATATCCTGGGATGAGGCTCTGAATACCATTGCCGACAAGATGATGGAACTTCGCGATGCGGGTGAGCCGGAAAAATATTGTCTTATGCGTGGGCGCTACACGTACATGCGTGACATTATATATGATGTGATGCCGAAAGTATTTGGATCTCCTAATAATATTTCACACAGTTCTACATGTGCGGAGGCTGAAAAGTTTGGCTCATATTATACCGAAGGATATTGGTCATATCGTGATTATGACCTCGGTAAAACAAAATATCTCCTGGTCTGGGGTTGTGATCCTGTGAGTTCAAACCGCATGATACCTGCTGCCATCAAAAAGCTTGGTGATGTAATTGACAGGGCGACTGTTACAGTAGTTGATCCGAAGATGAATAACACATCATCAAAGGCTCATGAATGGCTACCTGTCCAGCCTGGAACTGATGGAGCATTAGCACTTGGTATTGCACACGTCTTACTTACCGATGGAACCTGGTATAAAGATTTTGTCGGAGATTTCAAAGATGGCAAAAAACCGCTTTAAGCCAGGTAAGGAAGTTGACGAGACCACTTTTGAGGACAAAGAGGCTTATGGCGTAGTCAAGTGGTGGAATATTGCAGTAAAGGATATGACACCCCAGAAGGCGGCAGAGTTTTCAGGAGTTCCTGCGGATCAGATCATTCGAGTTGCCAAAGGTATGGCTGAAGCCGCACCCAACGTGTGTGTCTGGATGGGGTCCGGATGTGCAATGCATGTCAGAGGTGGATATTCAGCCATGGCAGTTCATGCTTTGGCGGGTCTTACCGGTGGGACAGACAACGAAGGTGGTACCCTGCAGACGGCAAAAATCCCGGTAAATAAGCTCAAGAAAGATTTACTGAAGACTTTCCAGGATGATCTTGCCAAAAAGCACTCCAAAATGAAAAAAATTGATCAACGGGGCTACCTTAATTTGCCGGCTATCAGTAAAGGCAAGTCGGGTGGTGGTGTTTCCACTAATAATGTACCCAATGGTATCCTGAACAAGGATCCCTACGGGGTAAAGATGATTGTCGGCTATATGAACAATTTTGCTTATTCCTGTAATGGTACAGACCTTTGGGAAAAAGCCTTAGCCTCGGTACCTTTCACTGTACATCTCACCACCAATGCTTCTGAATTTTCCCAGTTCGCGGATATTGTTCTGCCCTGCGTAGTTAATATGTTTGAAAAGTACGGATTTGTTAAGACAAAGGCTAACCGTTACGCCACGTGCACCTTATTGCAGCCGGTTATTGACCCGGTTTGGGATGTAATTACTGATGAATCGGAGTTTCCTTTTTTGATCAGTGAGAAACTCAAAGAGCGTGGTTTTCCAAATTTATATGACGCGCTTACCACCATGTATGCTGATCCGGAGACTGGAAGAAAGGCTAAAAACGCTAAAGAATTTACCGAATATGCCCTGAAATATTATACTGCTCCACTATGGGATGGAAAAAAGGACAGCCACGGAGACAAAATTAATGGCTGGGAGGAGATGAAGACACGGGGCATGTGGAATTCAGATGCGTATAAGTACAAAAAGCACTGGGGCGGGAAATATAAAACAAAGACCGGAAAGTTTGAGTTTTATAGTGAAACTCTGAAAAAAGCTCTTGGCGGGCATGCTGAGAAACATGGGGTAGATATTGACAAAGTCCTGGAAGAAAGCAATTACACCGCCCGTGGAGAAATGGCATTTGTTCCGCATTACGAACCGCCGTATCGCAGTGGGGATATGAAAGAGTATCCCTTTGTTTTTATCGATTATAAATCTCGTTTGAATCGTGAAGGACGTAGCCAGAACTGTCCATGGTATTATGAATTCAAACACGTTGATCCGGGTGATGTGTCCCACCAGGATTCGTTGAAAATCAACCCGTCAGATGCAAAAAAACTTGGTGTTAAAGATGGTGATAAAGTTCGTATCTCTTCTACCGGGGGTAGTGGTGAATGTGTAGCCCATCTCTGGGAGGGTGTTCGGCCGGGAACTGTTGCCAAGTCATATGGACAGGGCCACTGGGCCTATGGTAATACAGCGGCAGCCGATTATGCCAGGGCAGAACCGCGTGGCGTTAATAACAACACTATCATTCCCTGGGATATAGATCGACTCTCTGGTTCCAACGCCAGGAACGGTGGACATGGTGTGGTCAAAATAGAAAAGGTTTAATTGAGAGGAGGACACAATAATGACGCAATATTCAATGGTTATAGATTTTGAGAAAATGTGTGGGCTGCGGTGCATGTGCCCTCGCCTGCAAAACTGAAAACAATACTGCGCTCAGGAAAAACGGCCAGACCCATAATTGGGCGGATTTTCTGCACGAAACAACAGGGAAATTTCCTGATACAAAATACAAAACTACTCCTGTCCTGTGTAATCATTGTTCCAATGCACCCTGTGTTGAGGCCTGTCCGGTGGAGCCTAAGGCCATGTACAAAACGCCTGATGGCATTACGATGCATAATAGCGAGCGGTGTATCGGTTGTCGTGCCTGCCAGGAGGCCTGTCCATACAGCATGGAAGAGGTTGCACGTGACGGAGAATATGGTGAGTACAGTGTAATCAGCTATAATGAGGAAGAAGAAGCGACACAGCCATTTTACAAGGAAAACAAACCGCTTATTCCCGGGTGTACTTCCTCGGGGATAGATACGGCAAGGGCTGTTCGTGCTACCCCACCTCATAGGACTTTGTATGATCATCCGGACTATGAAGATGTAAGGCGGGCAAATATTGTGGAAAAATGTATTTTCTGCGACCACAGAGTCAAGAAAGGGGAGCTGCCGTATTGTGTAGAGACCTGCCCAGCGGATGCCAGGGTCTTCGGAGACTCAAGTGATCCGAAAAGTGAGGTGAGTGTACTGTTGAAGCAACATAGTTCAACAGTGCTCAAACCCGATGAAGGAACAAAACCTAATGTCTTTTATATAAGAAATCACTAGTGTCCCAATGTTTGAATATAAATGTTTAGTAAGTTATTGATTTGCAAATTAAATAAGTGAAAAATTATTGTTGTCGACTTGAAATCGTATCCCTTTGTAGAGAGCATATTTGTCAAAACCCTGTGGGGTGGTACAAGAGTTTTTCGGACAAGGTATACACAGTTTTTCAAGTTTTGAGCGTTACAGTATTGAAAATATGCTATTAGTTCAGGTTGTTACTAAATCGGCATACAAAACTGAAAAAAAACCCAACGGTATCCGATTGAAATTATTTAAATAAACGTTGGGACACTTGTGATAAGAAATTATGGTGTGAAAAGCTGATCACTGATGAACCGACTGCTATATATAATATGTTTGAGAGAGACCAATGGTCGGAATATAAAATATCCGGCCATTGGTTAACGACAACAGGAGCTGGTAATGGATGAAATTGCGACAAAACAGCAGCTGAGTGACTCTCTCAAACTTATGGCCGCATTTTTTTATGAACCTGAAACTGAACTCTTTGAGGAGGAGAATGTTTGCCGGAATCTCTCAAATATTTTCCAATCCTTTTGCCCTGAAGCGTGCATATCAGTCGATGATATGTGCCTGGCTTTACAAAACAGCAGTCAGAAAGAGCTTCAGATTGCCCATGCTGAACTGTTTGTCGGTCCTTTTGGGCTCAAAGCCTCATCTTATGGCTCTACCTATTTGGAAAAGACACGTATGGTTATGGGTAAATCCACCATGGAGGTTTTAAAACATTACGAAACAGTTGGCCTGGAGGTTGATATTAAACAGCCGCCTGATCACATTGCTATTGAGCTTGAATTTTTATCCTATCTCTGCGGACTTGAAGCAGAAGCTTTGCAAGGCGGGGTTCGAAAAAAGGGTGCAGAGTTGGCAGCAGAGCAGAAGTCTTTTCTGGGGGCATATGTGCTTCCCTGGATGCCTCAATTTGTTGAAAATATACGGTCTGGTACAGAAAACACATTTTATCTCTGCCTTGCAGAGTGTTTCGAAAAATTTCTACGTCAACTCACTGTTTTGTATAAAGATACAGATAGTTATAGTCCGGGTGTGAAGAAATTATATGTTGACGCAACCATTCATTGAGAAACTGCTCGCCGATTCAGTGGTGAAAATTGAATTTGATGTTCGACACTGTTTGCGGTCGAGATTGAATAAAAATAAATGCTCACATTGTTTGGATGTGTGTCAGAGTGATGCCTTGGAATTGCAGGCCAAGCAGACCACTTTTAATGCAGAAAAATGTACGAGCTGTTTGCAGTGTGCAGCTGTATGCCCAAATGACGCTTTTGTGCATCCCATGGATCTGGATCTTTTGATGCAGGTCTTGTCTGAGCAAGAGGTGGTGCTGCTTTCCTGCGAAAAAGGAATTCACGATTATAATCATATCATTATCCCCTGTATCGGTATTCTTTCCGGGCCGATACTTGCGGCCATGAACAGTGTCGCAAAAAGCAATTGCTTTATCGATATCAGTTGCTGTACTGAATGTGCAAACAGTTATTGCCTGGAAATCCTGCATGAAAACATGCAGCACCTTATTGATAGAATGAGAGGAAAAGGAAAAATCAGGCTAAGTTATCTTTCTGAGAAAGAACCTGGTCTGGTTGCCGGGGAAAAAACTGAAAAGAGGAAATTTTTACGGGTTGTCAGAAAAACGATCATCAATATTGGCAAAGAGGCGGTTAGTTTTCAGCTTCCTGATTCAGGAAAAACAAAAGATCCACATCGTAAAGATCTAAACAAAAATAGCGCTGCGTTGCAGTTAGCTTTATCTACAATGGCGGAGAAAAGAATATATGAGAGGGACGTGTTGCTCTCATACTTTTTCTCTGTTATCGCCGATGAACAGTGTGATTGCTGTCCATCGTGTACAGGCATGTGTCCTACTGGGGCATTGAAAAGGAAAAAAGAGAATGGTCATAAATTTCTTACTTTCACAAGTGCAAACTGCAGTGGCTGTGGCCTGTGTGTTGACTTCTGCAGGAAATCTTCTCTAACTCTTAAAAGTGGTATTTCAGAAGATCCCAATAACACCCAGCTTATCGCCCGCCATCCATAGCAAACGTAAATAGT
Source organism: Desulfobulbaceae bacterium UBA2775 (assembly GCA_002352445.1). Classification (GTDB taxonomy): domain Bacteria; phylum Desulfobacterota; class Desulfobulbia; order Desulfobulbales; family Desulfocapsaceae; genus Desulfomarina. The sequence continues at coordinate 17,952 of DEIL01000251.1, read as the reverse complement.
AAATCTTCCAAACACTGTCGTCTAAAAAATGATGTCGTTGAAAAAAGCAGCTTAGAAAAGTGTCCGTTTTTTCTGGACCACGTCACTGTACTCTGGTGCTGAAAAGAAACGTGAGCATAGTGACAATATTTTCTTTATTGGCGCCAGCGTGGATTTTTTATCTCCATCACATCAGATCATAGAACTAAACTCAAAAAACTGACTCAGGACTTTGAACATTCCCTCTCATTGTTATGGTCTCAGAATCATATTCTCGAGCTTAATGATATCATTTCGTCCATATTTTCAAATTCGATATCTCGAGTAGAGTACAGAATCTTACCAGCGTCCAGTAAACTTTTTACCGCATCTCTTGTGAAGGTACGGTCATTCAAAATGGAGGTTGCAGTGAAAGAATCAATCTCTCCGTTTCTGATGAGTTTATCAAGGCGGGTGGTGGTTTTTTTCCTATATTTCTTTATTTTCACGCGTAATTTATCAAGGTGCGATACGATCTCATTATCGTTGTTTATATTGCTTTCCATTTGACTCATCTCTTTGAGCACAGAGGCGATATGAATACGCATTTGATTATATTCATGGCGAATAATTTCATTGTCTGAATTAAAATATTTAGTCATGTTGCTTTTTAAGCCATCAACCGCTTTAATGCTTTCAGATATTTTTAAACAAGCAAGACGAAGGTCAAAAAGTTGTGACTGTCGTTCTGCTGGTATATCCACCTGGCCCCTGCTTATGAATTCGATGATTGCTGCGAACAAAGGTTTAACTTTTGTGTGATAGCGCTCATCAAAATCATATTCGATAATTTTTTGATCTTGACGAATTTCCCGCTTTAGATTTTTACCTTTTTCAAGCATAGATGTTTCCATGTGCAGGCCATTGATAAACAAAAGAGATGTATTGTTGTAAAGATGGATGATTTCGTTACGTACGGCCTGCAATAAGGTGTCTGGAAAATCCAATACGGCATCATTGAGGAAGTTAGGTTCGGTTGCCTCCTGTGTTTTTGGTTTGATTATCTTGTCCAGAAAACCTACCAGCGTACCCACAAACGGAGTCATCACCGCCACGCCAATTAAATTAAACACCGTATGAAATACGGCTAGCTTCAAGGTGTAATCTTCGGCAGAAATGCCCACAAAAACACTTATATAATCTACGATGGGGATAATCACATTGATACCTATAATAGCTATCCCGCCCGTCACAAAATTAAAGATTAGATGTGCGCCGGCCAGTTTTTTACCCTGATAATTGGAACTCAGCGAACCGATGATTGCCGTGATTGTTGTGCCAACATTTGCCCCAATTGCCAGAGCAATCGCATTTTCGTAGGTAACGTGCCCTAGTGACAAGGCCGTAATAATCAGTACCATCGTTGCATGACTGGATTGCATCACCACCGTTGCAGTCATCCCAATTAAGGTATAAATCAAAAGCCCTTTGAAACCGGGAATTGCATATTCGACAAGATTAATTTGATCTTTGAATGCTTCAAAGCCTTCTTTCATAAAATGAATGCCCAGGAACAGAAAACCTAATCCCGTAAGGATATAGCCAAAGCCTCGCATCTGTTTTGATTTTTGAAAAGTTAAAATTAATCCGATCACAAGCATCGGCATCGCATAGGCGGAAATCTTCACTTTTAAGCCAAATGCAGCTACCAGCCAGGCACCTGTTGTCGTACCAAGATTTGCACCAAATATAATGCCTATACCCGCACTAAGGCCAATCAAACCTGCGCTGATAAAAGAAATTGAAATGACTGAGACAAGGGAACTTGACTGCATGATAGTTGTTGACACTACGCCAAAACCGATGCTTTTCCACAGCTTATCGGTTGTCCTGGCAAGCAGTTTTTCCAGTAGGCCTCCAGTGAATGCATTGAACCCTCGTTCCAGAAAATACATCCCGAATAGAAATATTGAAATGCCCGCAGCGATTGTTTTAAAGTCTGGGCTATACCAGAAACTGATAAGTAATGTGATGATGATGGAAGGTAAAAATAGATTTCTGAATATTCTCATTGTTTTCTCAGCGCAGTAATTTTTACTAACCCTTTCAGGATAAGTGCCATGGAAGTACATTCAATCATATAATTTTAAACAACCTTTTTCAGTTCGAAGTCTGCGCTTATCTCTTGTTTTTTCTTACAGAAATTTTGGAAGAAGGAGCTAAGGTTCCTTTTTATTTGTTCCTGAAAATTATATGTTCCCTCAACGAATATTATTCAAAAAGGATATGGTCCATCATCTACGGTTTTTACAATTATAGAATGGGACACAAAATTCATTTCCGGGGTGAAATAATGTAACCGATATCCGGGTGCCTCCAGGGTGAACTCAGAAGGCTGAGTGAGCGTCAGGTCCAGTACCAGTTGTAAGCCCATACTTGGTGCTGTGCTTATGACTGTGCCACACCACCCCAAGTGCGTGACGAGATGGATGTGTCCGCTGAGAATAGCTTTAATGTTGCGATGTTTTGCGATGACATTCCCAAGCCTGTCGGCACCGATAAATCCATCTTCATCGGTTTCTAGAACCCCACACTTTGCAGGAGGATGGTGCATAAAAATCACCGTGGCCTTTTCGCCCTCTTTTGCTAACTGTTTTTCAAGCCAGGTGATTCTTTTTTTGCATATTTCTCCACCAGGACTAGCAGGTATGGTACTGTCCATTCCAATGAGACGAATTTCGTATCCTTCAAGCACATAGTTAATAAATTCTTTGGACTTACAGGGACAGGCGTGTTTTTTAAACACCGACCACAGAGTAGAGCGATCGTCGTGATTGCCTGGAACGATATAGTAAGGGTATTGCAGCTTATCTAAAAGGCTTGCTGCATACTCGGCTTCTTCTAAACTTCCACTATAAGTGATATCACCGGTTATAAGGACAAGGTCCGGTTTGGGGATAAACTGATTAATGTGTTCAATGCATTGAGTAAGATTTTCATCAGTAGGTGCAACCCCATATGCTTTTTTATTACGTTTAGCGATGTGGCTATCACTTATATGTGCAATGAGCATTGAATTATAGCCCTTTTTTGCGATTTATTACAAAGCTAATCATGGCAGAAAAAGTAATAAATGTGACAATCATAAACGATACCGCATTTAACACGGGTGTAGAGCTGAATTTGATCCGGGAGTACAGATCAACAGGTAAGGTTGGATCTGAACCTACCAGAAAAATAGTGGTGTTAAAATTTGAAAAACTGATCAAAAATGCGACAATAAAAGCTCCGATAATTGCAGGTCGTAAAAATGGAATCGTTATAAGCCAGATGACCTCAAGTCGTGTAGCCCTCAAGCTTAACCCTGCTTCTTCAAGGACTCTGTCAAATTTTTTAAGACGGGCACCCACCAGAAGCATCACATAGGTCGCACCAAATGAGAATTGTCCGATAACTACCAGCCAAAAACTCGGCCCCAGAAACTCAAGTTCCAACCCAAAGGTATTTTCCATATACGTTCCGGCATAGGTAGAGCTAAGCAGGATTGATATACCCAAAACCACTCCGGGAATGACCAATGGAGCAAGCGCGAGAAAATAGAGCAATCCTTTCAGTCTGAACTTCTCCTCTTCAAACAACAAGGCAGCTATTGTACCAACTATTGTAGAAAACAATGCCACAAAAAAACCGGTTTTCAAACTTGTCCAGACACTCAACATCAAATCGCTATCTTCAAATAACCCAAGTCGATCATCGGTGTTAGCCAAAAACCAATCAAGCGAAAAGCCATTCCAGGGCAAAGTAATAAAATTAGAATCGTTAAATGCCAGCACACAAATCGTGATCAGAGGCATTATCAAAAAAATATAAAATAAAATTATGTAAATACGATAGCCTGTTATATACGCTGGTGAGCATGGTAATGTCCGTATCATGATCCGACCTTCTCAAGTTTTTGTCCTGTTAATCTCAATGCCAGCCATATAATGGCTGAAGATAAAAGCAGCAGTAAGAATCCAAATGCTGCGCCCTCATTCCAGTTAAAGGTAGCGAGGAATTTATTGTATATCTGTTCTGTAAACCAGAGAGAACTTTTGCCGCCCAAAATATTTGGAGCAATATAATCCCCGATCACCAGCATAAAAACAATAATCCCGCCCGATGCAATACCCGGTGTGGTATATGGGATGATGATCTGGCGAAAGATGGTCCATTTTGTAGCCCCCAAGTCACTTGCGGCTTCAATGAGACTGTCATCCAGGCTTTCCAGTGCAGACATCATGGGAATAATCATAAACAGCATTGACATATACAGTAAGCCAATGGTCATGCTGAAATTCGTGTACAGCATCACAATGGGAGTATCAATCAGTCCGATTTGTATAAGGAAATTGTTTATCACCCCATTGTCGCTGAGTAAAATCATCCAGCCATAAATAGTTACCAGCTCACCAATCCATATTGGTATCAGTAGCAGCAATACCATAAAACTACTGTATTTTTTTGCTACCACCTTGGTCAGATAAAAAGCAACAGGAAAGGTAACAACAAAGGCGAGAAAGGTGACACCGATGGAATAGAGTGCTGTTTTTACAAAGGTGACCCAATAAATACTGTCTTCAAAAAATGAAAGATAGTTGTTGAGTGAAAAGACCATCGAGCCGTCATCATTTTCAAATTGAAATGATCTGAAGAACATATCAAGATGAGGAATAACAATCAACATCACCAGCCATAAAAGGACTGGTACCATCAGGAGATAAAACGTGCCGCTTCTATTTTTCATTTATCTAATCCCGGTAACATTTTAAATCATCGTGATGAATACCTACCTTCAGATCATCACCTTCCTTTAAAGCTTCAAATTGAGCATTTTGAGGTAATGAAAGGAGTACATCATCATTGCTCTGCTTGATAATTGCAGAGATTTTACTATTTGATCCATCAAATAAAATGGCTCTGATCTTCATGCTTATCCGCTCAATATCCACAAGATCTTCCGTTGGGTTCAGGATAAACGCTTCCGGTCGCATAAAGAGTTTTCTGGGCTGAAAATCGAGTATTGGTTTTGTCAACTTACAGCCGTTCTTTGTGGTCAATTCACCGTTGGCATAATTCACCACATCAAATTCATTGCTCTCCCCAACAAAGCCTGCAACAAAAGATGTTGCCGGATTTTTATACAGGTTTTTAGGGGTGTCAAGCTGTTCAAAACGGCCTTCATTCATTACGGCAACTTTATCGCTCATGACAAGTGCTTCCGACTGATCATGGGTAATATAAATAAATGTTGTTCCAATCTCTTTTTGCAGAACCTTGAGTTCAATCTTCATATGTTCACGAAGCTTTCTATCCAATGCACCGAGCGGTTCATCCAGCAGCAGGATTGATGGTCTTAACACCAGAGATCGTGCAATTGCTACTCGTTGTCGCTGACCGCCTGAAAGATCATCCACATTTTTCTTTTCAAATCCTATCAAACCCACACGCTCGAGCATTTCTGTAACCCGGTTTTGAACCTCCGGTTTGGCTATCTTTTGTCTTTGCAGGCCGAATGCCACATTTTTCTCAACATTCATCATGGGAAAAAGCGCGAGATTTTGAAATACGATATTAACAGCCCGTTTTTCAGGAGGTATCCCTTTCATCGATTCTCCACGGATAAGCAGTTCCCCTTCTGTTTCTTTTTCAAAACCGGCGATCATTCGCAATAGTGTTGTTTTTCCACAGCCTGATCCACCTAAAATTGAGAAAAATCCACCATCTTCCACATCAAAACTTACTGAATCAACGGCGGTGAAATCGCCAAATTTCTTGGTGACATTTTTAATTTCCAGTACATTACTCATGCTAATCCTTGGGAATTATCAGTTATTGAACAGAGACTATCTTGAACGATGCTGAATTACTGTATTCAGAGTCGTTCAAGAGTTTCAGGTTACCTCGAAAAGGCAATTTTCAAGGTAGCTTTTTAGATAAGATGGAGACTACGATTTCCAAGAGAATTATTTTGCAGCTTTAATTCTATCAAGAACCTTTGCTTCGATTGTTTCAAAACCATCTGGTACCGGTGGATGCCATTTAATATTATCAAGATCGGCCTGCGGAAAGGATCGACTGAAATTGCCTTTGATTTCATCGTTTAGATATTTAATTGCGTCTTTTGAAGCAGTACCATAGCTCGCTTGATTGGTCCAGTAGCCGGCATTTTCAGGTTCCAGCATAAAATTGATCCACTTATATGCAGCATCAAGATTTTTCGATTTTGCTGGAATTGCAAATGTATCAATCCAACCTAATGCACCACTTTTAGGTGCAATAAAGTCAATATCAGGATTGATTTTATGCAGGCCCCAACCTTTTCCATCCCAACCGGAGATAACATTGGCATCACCACTTTTAATGATTGCCACCTGGGTGTCTGCACTGGTCCAGTAATTTTTAACGAGTTTTTTTCCATCAATGAGCTTTTTTTCAACTCTTTTCATCAATTCTCTATATGCGGCTTTGTCATCGTACAGTGCGAATGGATCTTCGCCCATACCAAATGCGGTAGCGATCAATAACGGTCTTTTTAATCTGTAGGAAATTTTTCCGGCGTATTTTGGATTCCAGAGATCGGACCAGTCATTTGCATCTGGAGCCAGCTTTTTATTGACAATCATGCCGGTGGTACCATAGCAATGCGGTACTCCGTAGGCTTTACCATCAACTTCAGTATTTTTTTTAACAGCATCGACCATCGATTTGGTTAACTGGTCAGTGTTTACTCTGCTGAAATCAATTGGCTGATATATAGGAAATTTTTTCTGCACAAAAGATATCCTGTCCTGGCTGGGCTGGGCCAGATCATATCCTCCGCCACGAGTTGCCCTGAGCTTAGCAATCATCTCCTCATTGCTGGAGTAGGTGATTTTTACGTCAATATCATATTTAGCTTCAAAATCTTTTACCAGTTTGGTTGGTGCGTAATCTTTCCAGGTTAGAAGCCTTAATGTTCCTTCAGCCATAACGACACTGGAAGTAAACGTTAATGCTATTACACTGGCAGCCAATACTAATTTTTTCATGATTTGTCCTCGCTGATTCTGATTAATAATACGTGTATTAAAAATTGGATACACGTTGCCAACTAACCCTTCCAAGATAAGTGCCATGGAAGTACATTCAATCATATAATTTTAAACAACCTTCTTCAGTTCGAAGTCTGCACTTATCAGGCTCTGCGTGGTTAGACAATAATTATATGTCTACATTCTGATGACGTGCAAGTGATGAGAAACGTTTGAGACATTGCACGATATCTGCAGTATGCGGATCTTCTGCAAGAACTACTATACCAATCTTGATGACTCAATACTCGAGTCTGGTGCAAATATTCATATCGAAGAGAAGAGAGGGGCATAAAATCATGGTGCCGATTTCCCGAAGTGTATCTGCATGATCCTGTCTACAATAGCAACATACCCCTAACCAGGGCTCTTTATTACCAAAGCGATGAAACGTGTCCAAAAGTAACTAACACCGATGAACGGAATAAGCACCTTGAAAGTATATGTAACCACATAATTTCAAAACACACTCCTTAGTTTCTTGTTTTTTATAACAGGGTTTTAGGAGTAAGGTGCTAAGGGACCAGACCCTGTTGCAGTGGAAAAGCAGTGGAAAATCAAGAAAGTATTTTGCCACTTTCTTAGAAGAAAGTATGTTTATTGTTTCGATCTATACTGCAGTTACCTTTGTTCTAAAATATTTCCCCACAAAAAGCTACCTTGTACCTTTCACTGCTCATATAAAAATATTGCTGTGATGGAACTAAAAAACTATTTTGTTGTAAAAATGTCTGTATTTTAAAGTAACTAGGAAGGTGCTTAGGGGCATTGCTCAAAAGTTACATTCATACTGTACGATCTCTGTTATACAGGTAGTAAGTTTTGTCCTACTTAGTTTCCATCCTGAAACTAAGTAGTGGTCGACCGAAAACCACCAATTCTCCAAATTTTTTCCGTTCATACATTAAACAGTCTAAATGCCTTTTACCACAGATTTTTCAACCGAACAAGCATTAAATGTGACCGAATGCCACACAAATGGGAAAATCCAGGAGGCATAAACTTTAATTGTATCTATATAAAAGTCGTTATATTCGCATGTTTATTAAACATAATTTGCAAAATCATGACAATAAAGATATATAATGATTGTTGTTTAACAATTTTTCTAAATACGTCAAATGGTCAACCAGCTTTAACATACACGATCTATTTTTGTAGGAATCCAGTAAATACACAGGTGAACACCTCATGAATCCAACTGTTAGGCAGGCTCAGATCGTCAACATTATAAGAGAACGTAATCGTATAGCAGTGGACGAATTAGCCAAGCTGCTTCAGATTTCGAAAGAAACTGTTCGTCGCGATCTGTCTGAACTTGCTCGGATTGGAAAAATTCAGAAATTTCATGGGGGTGCCTCTTTACCTATGATGACCGGGGAAGGGCTTTTGGGAGACAGAATAAGTGAAAATGCTACTGCAAAAGTATTAATCGCCGATGAAGCTATGAAGCTTATTGCACCGAGTGAAACAATATTGATTGATACCGGGTCAACCACAATCTATTTTGCTGAAAAACTATCGGAATTATCTAACTTAACTGTTGTTACCAATTCGGCTGAAATTGCTCGAATTGTAAGTCTCGCCCCGTCACAATCCAAAACATTCCTGCTTGGTGGTGAGTTTAATGGTAATAATCGGCAAACATTTGGAAGCATGGCTGTTTCACAAATTCGTTCATTTCGGGCACATCATGCGGTCTTAACTATTGGAGCCCTGGATTTGCGAACCGGAATTATGGATTTTTGTATTGAAGAGGCGCAGGTTGCCCGGGCAATGATTGAACAAGCTGAGTCTGTAACCATCCTTGCGGATTATTCTAAATTTGGAAAAATTGCATCATTTGAAGTGTGCAGCCTGGACAGGGTGACAAATCTCGTGTGCGAACAACCACCTCCAGAAAAAATTAAGACGGCACTGATTGAAGCTGGTGTAAATATTTTCAGTGTCAAGAAGTAAGCGTATCTCTTATGAAATATGCTCCATGGATAGTTCGCACTACTATCGTCAAATCTACAGAGTTTCCGTGCGGACGGCCATCGGAAACTACCCAAATTTTCACTTATCTACCTGTTGGCCAATCCTAACATAAGCAGTCACCTCGGCTGGTAAAAATACGGATTAAGCATTAAACAAGGGAGGCGACCGAGTAGTCTTTTTTGTTGACCAAACGGTCACTATTTGTTACTGTAGTGCTATGATTAACAAACCAGACAAGATAATACAAAAACAGTTGCAAGGTGACGTGACAAGTAATTCCGCATTTCTTGCTGATACCGATGTTGCCGTTATAGGTGGTGGCGTCGTTGGATGCGCTGTTGCACGCAAAATGGCACTTAAAGGGGCATCTGTTGTTTTGATCGAGAAAGCCTCGGATATTTTAGATGGTGCAAGCAAAGGTAACAGTGCAATTCTGCACACCGGATTTGATGCACCTGTAGGAACACTTGAGTGGCAATGCGTTCAAAGAGGATATGAAGAATATCTTGCAATTCGCAAAAGTTTCAACCTGCCACTGCTGAAATCAGGTGCGCTGGTTGCTGCATGGACAGAAGAAGAGGAGTCCCGTTTTCCTGATATCTTAAAAAAAGGATCCGAAAACGGTGTTAAAGATTTAGGTATGCTTAGTCGTTCTGAAGTGCTTTCTCGTGAGCCAAATCTTTCAGTAGATATTCGGGCAGCTATAACTGTTCCTCGTGAATTTGTGATCGACCCCTGGTCGACCCCCCTGGCGTATTTAATGCAGGCACTAGAGAATGGTGGTAAGGCACTCTTTAAGGCAGGAGTTACTGGTGGTGAGTTTACAGGCTCAAAATGGCTTCTCAAAACTGCTCGAGGAAAGGTTCGGGCACGTTATGTCATAAACTGTGCGGGACTTTATGGCGACATTCTGGACCGGGATGTGCTTGGGTCATCCGAATTCACTATCAAGCCGCGTAAAGGACAATTTGTTGTATTTGACAAGGCAGCGCATAAATTAATCACGTCTATTATTTTGCCTGTACCAACCAAACGGACCAAAGGTATCGTGCTCTTTCCTACGATCTTTGGAAACTTAATGGTTGGTCCAACTGCAGAAGAACAGGAAGGAAGAGATGATGCCTCCGTCGATAGGAATATTTTAAATGAATTACATGCTCAGGCCATTAAAAAACTGCCTGCACTTGAAAATATTCCTGTAACAGCTACCTACGCAGGAATCAGATCTGCCACAGAAAGACCTGAGTATCGTATCATTGAAGATACTGAGAGAAACTGGATAACTCTTGGTGGCATAAGATCAACTGGACTAACATCCGCCCTGGGACTTGCTCAGCATGTATATGGCCTTCTTTTAAAGAAAGGCGCTGAATTCAGTGAGGTGGCCAATCCATCAATACCAAAAGTTCCAAATCTTGCTGAGCATCTCCCTCGTGATTGTGAAACACCAGATTATGGAGAAATTGTCTGCCACTGCGAAATGGTAACCCAACGTGAAATAAAAGCTGTCCTTGAGAGCGACCTGCTGCCGGCAGGAAGTCTTTCCGGTTTAAAAAGACGAACCCGGGTGACAATGGGACGTTGTCAGGGATTCTACTGTTCTGCTCACCTTGCAGAGTTAACTGAAGGAAAATTTCAAGAGCCAATCGCCGTTGGAGAAACAGATGAGTGATACTCTGAAATATGACATTTGTGATGTTGCAATTATTGGTGGTGGCCCCTCAGGACTTGCGGCGGCAACGACACTGAAGAAAAGCGGCGTTGAGCGGGTAGTAGTACTTGATCGTGAATCGGTAGCTGGTGGTGTTCCACGCCATTGCGGTCATCCACCTTTCGGGATAGTGGAATATAAACGGATACTTTCAGGTCCGTCATATGCAAAAAAAATAGTGAAAACCGCAATTACTGCCGGCGTTGACATATGGTTAAAAACCACCGTTACATCATTGGGTAATGAAGGTAGGTTAACTCTAATATCGCCAGACGGACCCGGTGCATTGGAGGCAAATCGGGTTCTAATAGCAACGGGAGCCCGTGAAACACCTCGCTCGGCCAGAATGATTTCCGGCCAAAGACCACTTGGGATATACAATACTGGGGCTTTACAGTCTATGATATATCTAAAAAAACGTGTGCCCTTCCATCGTCCACTTGTCGTTGGTACTGAAATAGTAAGTTTTTCCGCTTTATTTACTTGCAGAAAAGCAGGCATTACACCTGTCGCACTGGTAGAGGAAAACAAAAAAACATCCGTTATGTGGCCCATTGGTTATGGCACCAGGCTGTTCGGAATTCCGTTGTTAATGAACACAAGTATTCTGAGTATACAAGGCCATGAACGTGTTGAAATGGTAAAATTATCTGATAAAGATGGAAATGAAAAAGATATTAACTGTGATGGGGTTCTCTTCACGGGACAATTCATACCAGAGTCCAGCCTGGTCAGGATGAGTCATCTTCATATTAATCAGATCACAGGCGAACCAATAGTTGACAAGTATGGGCGGTGTTCAGATCCTAGCTACTACGCTGCAGGAAATGTTCTGTTTAACCCAGTGAAAGTCGCAGGTAAATGCTGGAGGGCAGGACAAGCAACTGCCCAATGGATTGTGAAAGATTTAATGGGGACAGCGAAGCGCAAAATCTGACTCACCAGCATTTATCACAGAACTCATTCTATTTCTAACCCGACAAGTCGGAAAACTTTTTAGTTACGCTGGATAAGTGCCTCGAAGGCCTCACTATGTTCGCTATCTGTTGCTGGTATTGACCAATCGAGTTAGATAGCACTTTAGATTTTCTTGTTTTTTATTACAGCTTTTCTGGAGTAAAGGCACTAAAGAAGGGGGATTTTTATGAGCAGCTAATTGGGTGAGTCTTTGCCATTCGTCCTTCGATATCTTTGCCAATGATTTCCCTGCCGTCGACAGTCATAAATACACGAAGCTCTAAATAACCATTCCCTTTCTCCGGCCTGCTCTAATTGGTGCTGGTGCGGTGGCTTTTTTTATGAGTTTTGAGAATTTTAATACCACACTTTTCCTGGTTGGTTCCGATACCACCTTGCCCATCAATTTGTACCTGTAGGTGCGGGATGGCTCCTCTCCGGTAATCAATGCAATTTCTTTTCTGCTTATTGTTTCCACTTCCCTGTTGGCTCTGATTAACCTGCTGGTTAGTCGACGTGAAGAGAGTTGATGGCCTTTTTACGACGTCATCAAAATTCAGTCTTAATATGAAAAGACTTAGGACGGGTAAAAGATTCAAATCCCAATATTGATAGAGTACAGCCATGGCCGGAGTTTTTTACACCGGTCCAGGCCAGCTCCGGATCCAGGTAGTCGCATCGATTGATAAAAAAGGTACCGGTGTCGAGTTGCTGGCCCAGTTCAATACCGGTATCTATATCTCTGGTGAAAATGGCAGCAGTAAGACCGTAGTCACTGTCATTCATTAATTTGATTGCTTCTTCATCAGAGCTGACTTTTTGAATCCCAATCAGGGGGCCGAAGCTTTCTTCCGTCATTACACGCATAGTGTGATTCACCTCAGTTAACAGCTGTGGTGCGAGATATGGACTGCCCGTTTTGTTCAGTGGGAAATCATCTTTTGCGATATGTGGTACAGCTCCTTGCTTAATTGCTTCGCGGGTCTGCAGACGTACGAAGTCTGCAGCACCGGCTCTTACCACCGGCCCCAAAGTCGTTTCAGGATCATCCGGGCGACCAAGTCTAAGTTTTTTTACCCAGCCTACTGCCTGTTTTACAAATTTATCGTAAATCGCTTCATGCACATAAATACGCTCAATTGCGCAGCAGGACTGGCCGGAATTGGCAAATGCACCATCCATTGTGCTGTCTACCGCCTTTGGTAAATCTGCATCATCGCGTATATATGCCGGATCTTTGCCGCCAAGTTCAAGACCGACACCGATAAAGCGACCGGATGCAGCTTTTTCCACCATCTTTCCTCCCGGAACCGATCCGGTAAAGGCAATATGGTTGATACGGTTGTCTTTAATGACGGTTTTAGTATCATCATGGGTCAGGTGCAGGTACTGAAAGACATCCCCGGGCAAACCGCCAGCATGGAATGCCTCGTGCAGTCGTTCTGCACAGAGGGGGGTCTGGGCGGAGTGTTTCAAAATAACAGAGTTGCCCGCAAGAATAGCGGGCAGAACTGCATTAATCGCGGTCAAATAAGGATAATTCCAGGGTGCTAGTACAAGGACCACGCCAACTGGCTCATGTTGAATCCAGCGGTCAAAACCGGTTTTTTTCTCCAGTATGATTGGTGCCAGTCCCTGTTCAGCCAGATTTATCATGGCATGAGCTCGTTCTTCCATGCCATGAACTTCTTCGACAGCCGATCGGATAGGGCGGCCCATCTGCCAGCAGATTTCTTCAGCTATTTCGTTTCTTTTGGCCACAAAAGCATCTATAGCTTTTGAGCACAGAGCTTTTCGTTTGGCTAAAGGAGCTTTTTGCCAATCCCGTTGTGCTATTCGGGCTTTATCCAGTCTTACTTGAATATCATCCCATCTTGGATATGGCCTTTCCACGTAGGTGGTGTCATCAATCGGACTGATAGTAGTGAATGTATTGCTCATTTTTACTTCATCATAATGTGATTAACCTTGCACGGTTAAGGAAAACTTTTTAATACCTTACTCCTGAACGGTACTTATCCGGCGTGACTGAAAGTTTTCCGACTAGTCGGGTTAGATTTTCTTGTTATTTATTACAGCTTTTATGGAGTAAGGCACTAAAAAACAGCAAATCGGTATTTTTCATATATCCAGGAGATGAATAAATATGACTGGGAGTGAAGCACCGGAGCGGATGTCCATATGGCTTATTCCATGCGATGAGCATAAAGCGCTGCTTTCAAAGTGTATCGTTGAGCTTTCAACGAAGCTGCACTCTCCTGTGTTCGAACCGCATGTAACATTATTCTCAGGGTACATAAGCCGCGCTTCAGTCAAACAATCACTGGACTATGCTGCAAATCATTGCAAGCCGGTAACTCTAGAAACAGAAAACATAAAAACTGAAGATATCCTGACAAAAACACTTTATCTTTCCTTGAAAAGTTCGAAAGATCTGCTGTACTTGTCAGGGTTGTTTAAAAACTATTTTTTTTCATCGTCATTTTCATTTGATCCTCACTTAAGTCTGGCATATAAGATTCTGCCAAAGTCAACAAGAGACTCTTTAGTGTGTGAGACCAGATTGCCATTTAAGAAAATTAAATTTTCATCGTTAAAAGCAATACATACACCAATACCTTCAAAGTCTGAAAACGATATTAAAACGTGGGAACTGCTATTTACGAGCACTCTGGGTTGATTTGCGTGTCGAGATTCGGAGCTATGTTTTATCTCAACACAATTTCGTTCCAAGAGGGACATTTTTGTCAGGTATACATAGGGCTACTTTGCCATCTCTGGTATGAAAACCGGTGATAAGGCATTCTGACATGTGTGGGCCGATCTGCTTTGGTGGAAAATTGACCACCCCGACGACCAGTTTTCCAACCAATTCCTCTGCTGCATACAGGTCGGTAACCTGTGCGCTCGATTTTTTTATACCGATCTTCTCACCAAAATCCACTTGAAGAATATATGCAGGTGTACGGGCCTCTTTGAATACTTTGGCTTCCATGACCTTGCCAACACGTAATTCAACTTTTTCAAAATCCTGCCAATCAATAGTTTTCATTTCTTTCTCCCATCACTATGCCGGTTATCAATAACCAACCCGACAAGTCGGAAAACTTTTTAGTTACGCTGGATAAGTGCTTTGGTTCTGGTATTAATCAGTGAAGTTTAAAAGCACTTTTGATTTTCTTGTTTTTTTACAGCTTTTATCGAGTAAGGCACTAACACCCATGAAATGAATTTCACAACGAAGCATGAAAGTGATGTAACCGGGATTCGGAGGAGTG
>DEIL01000251.1:0-2939 GCA_002352445.1 Desulfobulbaceae bacterium UBA2775 | reverse complement strand
GGATTGTTGTGTCAACACTCCTCCGAATCCCTCCCTGTCAGGGGAGCGAACATGACTTTCATATAAAAGCACGCTATAGTGGATTTGTTACCGGAGCAAGAATTTTTTTGTGCACTGTTGGAAAAATGATTAAACTCTGCTTTGCGATTATGAGTAAAGTGCTAACAAGAAACTTAACAAGGAGAATTTAATATGCCGGATTTACAACAACGTATTCTTGATATTGTTCACAAACCACAGCTTGCTGCTTTAGCCACGGTAACAGAGAAAAACAACCCCTGGGTTCGATATATTGTTGCGGTTGGGGATGGGAATCTAGTGCTTAGATGCGGAACCTTTGTCGAATCGCGCAAAGTGAAGCAGATTGAGAACAATCCTAATGTTCATCTGACCTGCGGTGTGACCAGTCTCCAGGAAATGCAGCCATACCTGCAGATTCAAGGGCAGGCCCGGGTAACCAGGGATAAAGAAGAGCGCCATGGATTCTGGAACGATATGCTCGCTCCAATCTTCGATGGACCCGATGATCCTAATTATTCTGTCATTGTTATTGAACCGTACAGGATAGAGTATTGCCATCCAGGCTCCTATGATCCTGAAGTATGGACGAGATAATTTTTGTGAAGGTATAATTTCATTACTTTCATAACAGCGTAGCGGTGTCATCGTTGTGAAATTCATTTCATGGGTGTTAGATAAGAGGTAGGTCTACGTTATGACAAGTGGATCTGCCTTTCTATTTCCCTCCCTTAAATTTCTCCACTCTCCTGTCTGTTTCCTGCCAGGAATTCATTGCAGTGCAACACTTTCCATAGATATATGATGAAAAGCTGTTGACTTCCAAATTGCTTTAGTGAGATGATAATATTGACGGAATGGCGAAATATTAAGGTTTTTACGGCGCCATCACCCATAACTTATCACATTGTAAAAGATGTCAAAAACAAGAAACAGGCAACTTGTCGATTTACCGAACAAATATCTGCATATAGAAGAGACGACAGATATGGTTAGGGAGAAAATTCGACAAAAGCACATAATTGATGCCAGCCGAATTTTTCAGGAATCAGCATCAGGCATGGAAAAAGCTGATAGAGAAGTCCTCAGTAAGCAGCTTTCCGCTCTGATCGCACAGGCAGAAAAATATTTCCGCGAGGCTGGCAGTCTTGAAAGAGAGAGAAAACTGGAAGAGGCACGAGAGAAATACAAAGAAGTAGAAAATATTGCCGTTGATTATCCGGAGCTTCCTGCAGCATTCAGGCGGATTGATGATGCTATGGGATTAATCTGGGCTTTGCAACAGAGGGACAAAAGGAGAATGTACAGGCCAGAGAAGCAATCCTCTTCGCCGGATACGCCTTATAAAACAAGGAAATCAAAGGGCCCGAGACTCCTGCTGGTTTGTTTTTTCTTACCACTGCTTATGGTTGGAGTTGGATTGTTTTACACTGATAAGCTTAATTTTACACTGCTGAAAAAGAAAAGTGTGCTGCAAGTTGCATCGTCTGAAAAGGAGGAGCGCCCTGAAGTGAAAGACCCGGTAAGACTTTCAGCAAACAAGAAGGTTGAGCAACCACAAAAACGTGTTCTGTTTGAAGAGTTAGGGGATAAACAGCAGAACCCCGCTACACCGGGTATCGGGATTGATCATAAAGAAAGCTTACCTTCGATGCAGGATTATCCTGAACAGTCGCAGCAATCAATCCCGGTGGTTGGAAAACAGGATGGATCTGGAGTTGAATTGTTCAGCCGGGAAAAATTTGCTGAACATGTTTATACCGTGCAATCCGGTGATACCCTTGGACTGATTTCCATGAAGGTATATGGTACATTCTCTAAATGGCCGGCCATAGCAAATGCTAATAAGGATCAACTTAAAAATAATCCCGACAGACTGCGAGTTGGAATGACATTAACCATTCCAACTTTAACAGGGGCGGGGGATGTTCTTGTGTCACCCGGTTCGTCAACTTTCTTGCCCGTTTTGAATGAGGACGGAACCTATACGGTACAATTCGGTGACTCTCTCGGTACGATTGCTCAAAAGTTGTTTGGTAATGTCCAGAGTTGGAAAAAAATCTATGAATTAAATAAAGATGTATTGACTGCATCTCATAGACTGAAGGTTGGACAAGTCTTAAAAGTAAACACTTCTGAGCTGGAAAAATTTGAGTAACGGTGCAAAGTAAAAGCCCTTAGCTATTGGAAGAGAGAGACCATATATTAATGCCGGCATCTTGGGCAAAGACGTCAATTTCTTTCAGTTCTTCGCTGCTGAATTCAAGGCTACTCAGAGCACAGTAACTGTTTTCCAGTTGCGAAGTGCTGCTGGCACCGATCAGAGCAGTTGTCACCCTGTTGTTCCTCAGCACCCAGGCGATGGCCATTTGCGCCAGACTCTGTCCACGTCGCCTGGCTATTTCGTTCAAACCCCGAATACGTCTAATATTTTCGTCAGTGATATGGCCTTCCCGTATGGTTTTACCCTGGGTGGCGCGGCTGCCTTCTGGAATGCCATTCAGGTATTTATCCGTCAACATCCCCTGGGCAAGAGGTGAAAAGGCAATGGAACCAATTTCCAGTTCTTCCAGGGTATCCAGCAGCCCGTCATCCTCTACCCATCGATTCAGCATGGAGTAGCTGGGCTGATGGATCAGGCAGGGAGTGCCGAGTTCCTTGAGAATTTTAACCGCTTCACGGGTTCTCCTGGAATTGTAGGAAGAGAGACCTGCGTACAGGGCTTTACCTTGCCGGACAATGGAATCCAATGCCCCCATGGTTTCTTCAAGGGGCGTTTTCGGATCAAAACGGTGGGAATAGAAAATATCAACATAATCCAGACCCATCCTTTTCAGGCTCTGATCCAGGCTGGAAATCAGATATTTACGACTGCCCCATTCACCATAGGGTCCCGGCCACATACGATATCCGGCCTTGGT
>DEIL01000018.1 GCA_002352445.1 Desulfobulbaceae bacterium UBA2775 | reverse complement strand
TGAAACCGATCTCGAACTGGTCGCCGTTGTAGTCGACCTCGAGTTCTTCTTCGGCTTCTTCCTGTTCCGGGTTGTGGACGGTGGCGCGGATCAGGTTGGGTTCCATGGAGAGGCGCATGCCGCGGTATTTTTCATTGGACAACACCGAGGTGCGGGTGAAGGCCTGGTGCAGCAGGTTGCGATCACATTTGATTACTATTTGACCAGAGGGTGGGATCACTTGCTGATAGTCAGGGAATTTACCGTCGATGAGTTTGGAGGTGAAGATCACATCAGGTAACTCGACCTTGATGTGGTTCTTGCCGACCTGGATTTTAACAATGGAGTCAGAATCTTCGATCAGACGAGCCAGCTCCTGCACGCCCTTGCGCGGCACAATAATCTGCCGGGGCTCGTCGACGTTGATCTCGGCCTCTGTCTCTGACAGGGCCAGACGATGTCCGTCAGTGGCCACGGCCAGCAGTTTGCCGCTTTGCAATTCCAGCATCAGGCCATTCAGGTAATAACGAACATCCTGCTGGGCCATGGAAAACTGGGTCTTTTCGATGAGGTGCTTGAGGGCCTTTTGTTTCATGGCGAACTCAAAGGGTTCTTCCATGGCTTCCAGGTTGGGGAACTCGGCAGCGGGCAAGGTAGCCAGAGAGAAGCGGCTGCGGCCGGATTTCACCAAGGCCTTGTCATCCCCGATATTGATATCGATCTGCGCGCCCTCGGGCAAGGTCTTGCAAATATCCAGCAGTTTACGCGCCGGCAGGGTCACTTCCCCCTCTTCGCTACTGCCCATCAACTCCAGCTTGGCGACCATTTCCACTTCCAGGTCGGTGCCGGTGAGGGTCAGCTGGCTACCTTTCAGGTTGACCAACAGGTTCGAGAGAATTGGCGAAGACTGACGTCGTTCCACCACACTGCTGACGATCTGGAGGGGTTTTAAGAGTTGTTCCCGCTGTATATTAATATTCATATTTATTTATATATCTTTATTAATGTTGTTATTAAGGACGCCAAAATCTGTGGATAAGCCGGTTTTTCCCCGTGGGGGCAGTAATTTAGCACCATTGAAAGCCCCCTGACAATCTCTCCATATCCCGTGGGCAGACTGTGCATCAAATGTGGATAAGTCGGGGTCCCGGATCTGCCCACAAGTTATCCACAGATCGGTGCACAGGGTTATGCAGAGGTTATTAAATCAGGGTATCAATGTACCAGACGGGTTTCAGGGTGAGTGTCGTAGCCCTTGCCTTTATGAAATAACTGGTTAATAGTAAAGATTAAACGAAGATTGCTTGGTCAATTTTAAAATGCCGAAAATTAAACACGTAATACTTAGTTGGGCAAGGAAAACCTCAAATCTTTCCATCGAAGATGCTGCGCATAAGCTCAAACTAGCAGATAGTAAAGACATAAGTGCAGCAGAAAAACTTGCTGCCTTTGAAAATGGCACGAAAGAGCCTTCCAGATCTTTGCTAAATCGAATGTCTAAGCTCTACCACAGGCCACTTTTGACATTTTATCTTGATAAACCACCGGGCATTGGTGATCGTGGTGAGGATTTTCGAACGTTACCCGAGGGTTTTGAAGGCCTAGAAAATGCCTATGTTGATGTCCTGATCCGTGATATTAAAGCACGTCAAAACACCATTCGTGAAACTCTCATTGATGAAAGGGTGTGGAGCGGATTGTTGATACTATTCGACAAACAATTAATCTCAACCTCGAAGAGTATAGAAATCAACCTAGCCATAAAGATGCGTTTAAGTTATTGCGCCGACAAATAGAAGCGGCTGGTATTTTTGTGCTCCTAAAAGGTAATTTAGGTTCCTATCACAGCAATATAGCTGTAACCGTCTTCAGAGGATTCGCTCTATCTGATGATATTGCACCGTTTATTGTAATTAATGACAGAGATTCTGAAGCAGCGTGGTCTTTTACACTTGTACATGAATTAGCACATCTCATATTAGGGAAAACGGGTATCAGTGGTACTTATGCTGAGAAAAAGATCGAGAAATTCTGTAATGAAGTGGCAAGTGAATTTATGCTGCCAGCCAACGAATTTAACTTATTCAGGCCATCCAGCTTTGACATTGAAACACTTAAAAGAGAAATCTCTGACTATGCCCTCTCTCACAAGCTCAGCAGCTCTCATATTACATACCGGCTTTATCTTCGAGGAGATATAGATAAACAGTTATGGGAAAGTTTACGTACATATTATCGTGATCGATGGCATGAGCAACGCAGCATTATTAAAGAGAAAAATAAACAAAAAGAAGGGGGGCCAAATTACTACATTGTACAAAACTATAAACTTGGTGCTTTGAATGACTTATTCAGGCGCAATAACAACTACGAAAGCAGGAATGTTATTGGATGTGAAACCACTTAAGGTTCATCGTTTGTTTGAAAACTAATTATCTGCATAAAGGACTATGATTTGTTATATCTGCTTGATGCAAACACGCTGATCGACGCAAAACGGGATTATTATCCAATCGATCGAGTTCCTGAATTTTGGGACTGGCTTGTTTCTCATGGCAATCAGGGGAATATTAAAATCCCCATTGAGGTATATGAAGAATTTTCTGACACAAAAGACAAGGATGGGAACAAAGATACGCTCGCCGCATGGGCAGAACAAACAGAAGTTAAGGAAGCTCTGTTGTTTAAAGAGGAGGCAGAGCAAGATTTGGTTGCTCGCATTACTTATGGTGGATATGTTGCAAATCCAACTGACGATGAACTGGAAACAATTGGCCGTGATCCATTTCTTTTATTGTATGCACTTAAAGCGTTAGAAAATCGGTGCATTGTAACAACAGAAAGTTCGAAACCATCCAGACGGGGCGCTAATCGGCATATACCGGATGTTTGCAGAGATTTTAGTATTATCTGTATAAATAACTTCCAAATGATCAGGCAAATGGATTTCAGTACAAACTGGAATAGAGTTTAGCCCGGAAAGATTAGCTGCACACCCTTTTCTATGTGCTTAGGGTGGATGCCAGGATAATTCTTGATTAAAAGACCTTGTTTCGCTACCGTTTTAGTATATTTTATTATGAGAGATTTAATTTTTATCTGAAGT
>DEIL01000165.1 GCA_002352445.1 Desulfobulbaceae bacterium UBA2775 | reverse complement strand
AACTGATAGGCTCCCACAAGGCACAAGGTTGCAAGAATCATATCAGCAATCATTATGAGATATTTAAATCTTATCATCTACGGTCTCTTACTTAAGCTTCCGTAATAGTTTTTTAGCTTTTTGGGCTTCATCCTTTGCCCCTTTTGCAACAACCTGATTCAATAAATCCTTTGCCGCCAATTTATCACCAGTCTCAATCTTTGCCATCGCCAGGTGCAGTGCAACAGCCGGGATATCAGGGAGCAACTCATTGGCCTTTTCTAGCAGATTCAATGAATCTTTCGCCCTTTTGTTCTTTACTAAAATATACCCGAGAGTATCCATAATACGTGGATCATTAGGTTGTAAACGATACGCATTCATAGCGTAATTAAGGGCTTCTTTCGCTTCGCCAAAATTATCTGCCAAGAGATAGGCCAGATTGTTCAGCGCAGGAATATTTTTCGTGTCATACTTTAGTGCCGACTTATAGAAACCCAACGCTGCACCTTTATCTCCACTCCGCTCTTTGAGAAACCCTAGAGAAGTATACGCGGGAGAAAAGCGGGGAGCCTTGTCAATAATCAGTTGATAAAGTTGTTCTGCCTGCTGAAATTGACCATTTTTCTCATAGATTCGACCCAGCTGCATTTGCAAACGCACTGGATTTGCAACGGTGGCNNNNCAATCCCCTTCTGTAAAATATCCGCAGCTTCCTTTTGCTTTTTCTGTCCACGTAATAAACCTGATGAAAGCAGGTAGGGATATTCTTTGTCGGGTGCAGATTGCAAAAGCTCAGAAATCAGGGTTTCAGCCTTGCCTGCTTGTCCACTCGACAGATAGAGACGAACCAGTAAGCTGTTACCACGTTCAGGGGAGATTCCGGATAATTTTGTATAGGCAGATTCAGCCTCATCCAGTTGTTTTTGTTGCAGATGCAACCCCCCTTTAAGCTCCAATAGTGGGGCCGAAGCCTTATGAAGTTCCAGACCACGATCAACAACAGCCAGGGTTTCAGCCATATCCTTCTTTTTTAATTGATACCGTGCAGCAGCGACAAAGCCCTGCTCACTCCCTGTAGCTTCAATTTGAGCATAGATTTTATCCAGTTCTGATTCTTTTCCCTGGACATTATAGAGAGCCGCAACACCCAACAAGGCTCTGATATTTTTACTGTCTTTTGCTACCACCAGTTGATATTCAGCAATCGCTTTATTATATTCAGATTGTGACGCATAATAAGAAGCGATATTAAAATACGGAGTCAGATATTCAGGATTAACTTGTTTGGCTTTTTCCAACGCAGCTAACGCCTGTTGCGGCTTTTTCTGTGAAAAATAGGCAGCAGCAAGATAGTTATTCAATAGTGCGTCAGCCTTGGAACCATCCATACCATCTTGTAAGTTTTGAATTGCGGCAGAATAGTTTTTCTGACGCAGGTAATGGGTCACCAACATTAAGCGGCCATTGAGTACTTCAGGTGCCGCAGCTACTGCCTTAACCAGGTCGGCCTCGCCTGCAGCCCCCTGCCCTTTTGCTAAATGAAAAATACCCCTTTTCAGATGGGCATCTGCAAGAGTTGGATCTAATTCCGTCGCTGCATCCAGTTCTGCCATCCCCTTGTCATATTGACCATTGGCGAGATAAGCGCTGCCAAGGATGTTGTGGGCATAGGCATTGTTGGGATTGGTACGTAAAACTTTTTGAATCTCAATGATCGCGTCATCAAGCCGCTTCTGTTTCAGCAGAGTCATAGAAACAAGCACCCTGGCACGTTCAAATCCAGGAT
This sequence comes from Desulfobulbaceae bacterium UBA2775, assembly GCA_002352445.1. GTDB lineage: Bacteria > Desulfobacterota > Desulfobulbia > Desulfobulbales > Desulfocapsaceae > Desulfomarina. The sequence goes on along the minus strand of DEIL01000165.1, from coordinate 920 downwards.
TGAGATCTAACGCTTTTTGAAATTGGTTGAGCGCTAATTCATACTGTTCCAGGCCATAATAACTGAGCCCAAGGAAGAAATAGGAGAGGAGATGTTGCTGCTTTTGGAGGGAACTCTCTAAAGCAATTTTTGCTTCTGCATATTTGCCCTGACGGTAAAGAAGTAAACCATTTAAGCGTGAACCTTCTGGCCGATCAGCAAAACTGGCGAGAATTTTATCAACAGTTGCTTTAGCCGCATCCAGATCGCCTAAATCCATCTGCAGAATTCCAGACATATAAAAAGCCTGAAGCTGCTTTACATCAACTTGAATGATCTTCTGATAAGCAGCAAGGGCAGCTTCACGATCTCCCTGCCGTGTTTCTATATTGGCCAACAGGTAATAAGCTTCAATTTCCTGACTATCGATTGAAATAACCTCTTCCAGATAATTTTTAGCTTTAGCTAAATTCTTTTTCTGGAGAGAAACCTTCGCTAAATTCAAGCGTGGGGCAACAGAGCCAGGATCTAGCTGCAGAGCCTTCTTGAACAGACTTTCAGCTGAGTTAATATCACCGGAAGCTCCATGAGCGCGACCATAGAGAACCAATGATTCTACCGTCTCAGGATTGTCTGCATGAAATTTATCAAGTTCAAGAAGTGCTTTTTCAGGTTGTTTCTTCTGGATATAAATTGTTGCCATCTTCAATAAGATGTCTGTTTGGGAAGGATTTTGCAGTAGAACTTTCTGAAATTCCTTTTCGGCACGGTCAAAATTACCAGAGCTTAGATAGGCATCGGCCAAACCGACACGCGCATCAATATAGTTGACATCTTTTTCCAGAGCATTTTTGTACAGAACTACAGCCCCACGAAAATTGCCTTCACCACTCAACCGGTTTCCTTCTTGTAACAATTCTTCTTTGGACTGCCCACCACAA
>DEIL01000242.1:7730-9946 GCA_002352445.1 Desulfobulbaceae bacterium UBA2775 | reverse complement strand
ACAAGGGGAGGAATCTCCCCCATATCCTTTACTGATTCTGTAATGATGGGTCTTGCAGAAGATGGCGGACTCCTTCTCCCTCGGACAATACCACGTATTGGCTATGAAACCCTCACATCATGGAACAACCTGAGTTACCCTGAACTTGCCTTTGAGATTATGTCCCGGTTCATTGACGACATCCCCTCCAGTGACCTGAAAGACATTATTAATCGCTCATACGCAACATTCAGCAGTGAGGAAGTGACCCCTCTTGTACACCGTGGTGACCTCCACATCCTTGAACTCTTCCACGGCCCGACTCTTGCGTTCAAAGATATTGCACTGCAGTTTCTGGGCAATCTTTTTGAGTATCTGCTAAGTAAAAATAACTCCATTCTCAATATTATCGGAGCAACTTCAGGAGATACAGGAAGTGCCGCCATTTACGGCGTCAGAGGAAAGGAAAGATTGAACATTTTTATCCTGCACCCCCACCAGCGCATTAGCCGTGTGCAGGAAAAACAGATGACAACAGTCACAGATAACAATGTTTTCAACATTGCCATACGAGGTTCCTTTGACGATGGCCAAGCTATAGTAAAAAAACTGTTCAATGACATCGAGTTCAAAAATAAATACAGCCTCGGTGCAATCAACTCCATAAATTGGGCCAGGATTCTTGCCCAGGTTGTATATTACGTACATAGCTGTCTGCATGTAATAGGTCACGAAAAAGATTGTTCTCTTGATTTCACAGTTCCTACCGGAAATTTCGGTGACATCTTTGCCGGTTATATTGCAAAAAAAATGCTCCCTGCCGGCACCATTCGTCAATTGGTTCTAGCCACTAATTCAAACGACATACTTACCCGTTTTGTCAACAATGGTGATTATTCCCTTGGCGATGTAAAAATCACCTCAAGCCCTTCAATGGATATCCAGGCGGCGTCCAATTTTGAACGCTATCTCTATTACCTTGTTGACAATGATTCACCCCGCACCAAAGAGCTGATGAAGGAATTTGCTCAGACCGGCACCCTGGATCTGACAAGTTATCAAGAACAGATACGCCGTGATTTTGTCTCCTCCTCCGTTTCGAATGAGGAGGTTTCCGACACCATTTCACGGTTCTATAATGAACACGATTATATCCTTGACCCCCACACTGCAGTTGGTGTTCAGGTAGCTGGGAAACTAAAAACTTCCGGTGTTCCCATGGTTTGCCTGGCGACAGCTCATCCTGCAAAGTTCAGTGAAGTGGTTGAAAAAGCTATAGGCACTCAGCCTCCTCCTAGCAACGTCCTTGCCGGAATCCTGGACGCCCCATCAAAGTGTGAAATCATGGATGCCAGCACTAAAGATATTCGACAATATATATCCCGGCATGCTCTTCAAAAACCAACGGGAGACTAGGAGGCTGTCCATAGATGTGATTTTTACTCTAAATAGAGACGCTCGATTAATTTAACCGCAGGCATCGGAGATATGTCAAGGATGAGATTTTGAGAGCAACCGACAAGCGAGTTCACGAGGAATCAAGTAGTTAGGGTTGAGTGGCCATTTATGGACAGGCACTAACAGACATCTTGCCCACAGCAACAACGTCAGCCTTGACTTTATTTACAGACTGCTCTAATGTCATTTGCACAAAAACCAGCGGTAATCACTAGCCAATATGATGCCGTGAACTGATTGTTATTTTGGTGAGGTAATTTTATGTTTGGACTCGGAATGCCGGAACTCATCGTAATTCTGGTTATTATTGTAATCATTTTTGGTGCTGGTAAACTTCCCGAAATCGGATCAGGCATAGGGAAAGGTATTAAAAATTTCAAAGACGCAACCAAGAAAGAGGAAAAGCCGAAAAAAATCGACAGCGAAGAAGAAAACCCGGACAACAAAGCCTAGATGAAGAGAATAATCTATCCTCACAGATCATAGGAGGCAGTAAAATGTTTGGACTTGGGACCCCTGAATTAATAGTAATTTTAGGGATTGCTTTTCTCGTTTTTGGCGGCAAAAAACTACCCGAAATTGGATCGGGTTTAGGTAAAGCCCTGACTTCTTTTAAAAAAGGAATCGACGGAGTAGAGGAAGAAGGGAAAGAGATCATAAATGACATTCCCGGAATCAAAGAAGCTGCTGAAGTTAAAGAAAAAATTGCCCAGGTAAAAAATCTTGGCAAGATAGACAAGATTCTGGAATAACTCCCCACCCGTTTTAATCGATCCGGC
>DEIL01000242.1:0-7628 GCA_002352445.1 Desulfobulbaceae bacterium UBA2775 | reverse complement strand
AAAAGTCCGATCTCCTGCGTTATAGGTTTTTGGCAGGATCTCTACCCACCATATGTATGGTCGAGATCCTGCAAAAAAACAGTACGTCTTGTATATCGAACTTATCGGAAGTTTACGCTTATCGAACTTGCCAACTATTCATTCCCCCTAACAGACTTGGGTCGCTGGGTTTGCCCCGCCTTAGTTTTTATACCCCATCAATGATGGTGATNNAGCCAAACTGAAATCTTGACTTTTTTGTAAGAATTGTTTAAAAAAAGCGGCTCAGTTATACTTTTTTGTCTTCATTTGTCCGGCAGGATTTTCCACCCGATTTACATCAGATCGACGCCTTTATCCTCGCCTTCAGGCAATTTTCTTTTAATTTACTCAGGAGAGCTGCATGTGTCGTTTAGCCCTGAAAACAGCCAATGAAACATTTTCTCCGTATGAAGTTCTCACAGCAATGGAAGCCATGAAGGAAGGATATGATGGCTCAGGTCTTGGCCTGTTGCTTCGTGGCATTGAATTTGAGGATTTTAAATATAACCCCAGATTTCCTATTCTATCAGGTATCGCGCATACAGAAAAAGCATGGCAACATCTTACAAGCTACATGGAGGACCGTGGTTACGAACTGAAATATGATCATCGCTACCACATGGGTCCAAACCTTATTAAGGCTGAAGACCGCTTTCGATATTTTCTGCGTGCCTACCGTATGCCAGAGAGGTTCAGAGATAAAGGCGCGGAGGAAAGAGAAGAGGAGATGATGAAAACCCGTCTCGCTTTAAGAAAAATCGGAGAAGTACACAATGATTTAACAATATTCTCCTTCTGGCCCGACGTTGTCATGATTAAGGAGGTTGGCTGGCCCATGCAGGTAGGGGACGCTCTCTGTCTCCATGATGGCCAGATTAAATCCAGGGTCTGTATGGCCCAGGGAAGACAAAATACAAATTACGGCATCAACCTCTATGCCTGCCATCCTTTCTTCATCCAGGGAATCGCCACAATGACTAATGGTGAAAACACGGCATTTGTTCCCATTAAAGAATGGCTCCTTGGTAAAAAATTCCCCGGATATGTCGGATATCACAGTGACAGTGAAGTCTTTGCCCACATACTCCACTACACTCTCAAACAACTCAAACTTCCCCTCGAAGCATACAAACACGTTATCACTCCACTCAGTACTACTGAGCTGGAAAAACACCCTCAGGGCGATTTTCTGAAGGGATTACGGGATGTTTGCAGACGGCTTATCATCGACGGCCCCAATGCAGTGATTGGTACTCTCCCCGATGAAACCTGTCTGCTGGTCATGGATCAGAAAAAACTCCGTCCGGCAATAGTCGGAGGACATGAAGGAACATGGGCCATAGCTTCTGAAATTTGTGGAGTCGACGCCATGATCCCTGACCGTGATCCAACACTCGATTTTCAGCCAATGCGTGAACATACAGTAATTGTTCCCCCAGATAGAAAGGAATTGACAATATGGTCTCAACACGATCCATTTCCGTTACCCCAGGCAGCCTGACTTATAGCGATTTACCCTGGATCATTGAACATCGCGAAGACAGGTGTACTCTCTGCGGGCGGTGCACGTCAGTTTGCCCCAAAGAGGCGATCCATCTGTCTCATATGCGACAGCGTGTGCCCAAACTTGATGTGTTCAGCAAAAAAAGAGGCAGCGACTACCGCAATTTCACCGGTATTCGGCAGCGGACTACTATGGCAAATAGTTGTATAGGGTGCGGTATGTGCTCCATGGTCTGCCCCAATGATGCTATTGTTGCTGTCCCCGGGACAAATGAGAATCGCACACTGTTTTTCGAAAATCAGAAAGGTGAACCCAATAAGCGTGGCGGACGTAGAAACGAGCAGGGAGCTACCCTTCTTGACCGCATCATGTTTAACCGGATCTCCATGCTGACAGATCCCGCCCTTGATGCCGGCAGACATGAGTTTTCCATAACTACCACCCTCGGCCGGGTACTCTCACCTGAAGATTATCTTGATCACAAGATAAACGGCGGCTGGATTCCCCCCACAAGGGAAATCTTTCCTTTTGTTATCGGCTCCATGTCTTTTGGCGCCCTCTCGCCAAATATGTGGCTTGGTCTACTCCAGGGTGTTGCCTACTGTAACGAAGTGCTGGGGATCCCGGTAGTTATGTGTACGGGGGAAGGCGGCTGCCCGCCATGGGTTTTAAGAAGCCCCTATCTCAAATATATCATCCTCCAGATAGCTTCCGGATATTTCGGGTGGGACGAAATCATCCGGGCTATTCCAGAGATGCAGTGCGACCCTGCAGCTATTGAAATCAAATATGGCCAGGGGGCAAAACCCGGAGATGGAGGTCTTCTGATGTGGTATAAGGTCTCCAAACTCATCGCACGACTGCGTGGGGTCCCGGAAGGGGTCGATCTGCCGTCTCCCCCTGTGCACCAGACTCTTTATTCCATCGAAGAAAGTGTAATGAAAATGATCCAGACACTTTCCACAGCCTTCAATCATAAGGTGCCGGTATATCCTAAGATTTCTGCATCTACATCGGCAAAATCAGTTTTGAATAATCTTGTGCGCAATCCCTATGCTGCCGGACTGATGGTAGATGGTATAGATGGTGGAACAGGTGCTGCGTACAATGTTTCTCTGGATGCAACAGGACACCCTGTAGCCTCATGTATTCGTGAATGCTATCTAGATCTCGCTGCACAGGGTATGCAGAACGAAATACCGATTTTTGCAGCCGGTGGGATTGGCAAGAACGGCAATGTTGCCCAAAACGGTATGGCTCTGATCATGCTCGGGGCCTCCGGTGTTCATATCGGAAAATATATCATGCAGGCGACAGCCGGATGCCTTGGTAACGAGAAAAATCGCTGCAATGTCTGCAATGTCGGCATCTGTCCCAAAGGCATCACCAGCCAGAACCCAAAACTGTACAGAAGACTTGATCCGGATCTGGTAGCTGAGAGGGTTGCCGACACATTCATGTCCATCAAGACCGAAGTAAAGAAAATAATGGCACCCCTGGGAAGATCCCAGAGTTTACCCATTGGTATGTCTGATGCCCTGGGGATTGCTGATAAAGATGCGGCAGAAAGACTTGAGATCAAATACGTCTGCTGATCCGGCACTATACAATAAAAATGGACGAAAAATCGACAATGGTTTTTCCCATCTGATAGAAGGAGTTTGCAGTGACTACTACTGTTGTAAAGGGTCTCAATGAAAATGGCAGACGGGTCAACTCAATGGATTTTGAGAAGCTGGTACGCCAATCTGCGAAATCATCACCAGATATTATTCTGGAATCCTATGGTCAGCATAATATCGGTATAAGACTGGCGCGGGAAGGTGGACTAAACCTGACAGTCAAGGGCCCTTCCGGGCAGCGACTCGGCTGCATGGGGATGCCTGGGACAGTAATTACCTGCGATGGAGCTACCTCCGACGATGTTGGGTACCTCAATATCGGCGCAGAAATTACCGTCTTAGGTGATGCCACGAACGGTGCCTGCAATGCCATGGCAAACGGCAAGGTGTTTATTGCAGGATCAATCGGTGCCCGTGGTCTGACCATGACCAAATGGAATCCGGCTTATGAGAAACCGGAACTTTGGGTTCTTGGTTCAACCGGCGACTCCTTTGCCGAGTTTAACTGCGGAGGAATTGGTATTGTCTGCGGCATAGATGCAAAAAATCCGGATAATGTTCTTGGATATCGCCCCTGTGTAGGCATGGTTGGCGGGACCATTTATTTCCGGGGGGATATAGATAACTCCTTTCCTGAAACCAATGCCAAACTTGCCGACCCGGACGACAGCCAGTGGCAATGGCTCCAGGAAAACATGGCTGGCTTTCTGAAAAGAATTAATCGCCCGGATCTCATCAACTCACTGAACATCAGAGAAGAGTGGCATTTGCTTCTGACAGTCACACCTCAGGAAAGGGCGTTGATGTGGTCGGGCCCCATGCCGATGGCAGAGTTCCGCAACAATCACTGGAACAAGGCATTTGGTGGAGACCCCCTTAGAGATCTTGCACCGGGGCTTGACCGCTCATTGATTGACACTATTGTCACTGGAGAATTTCGCCGTAAAAAACCTTACTGGGCAAACTGCGAATCGGCAGCTCCCTGTACTTATTACTGTCCCATACATATTCCCACTGTTGACAGGTTGCGTCTAATCCGGGAGGGCCGCGTAGACGAGGCGTATGAAATGCTTCTTCGCTACACTCCTTTGCCCGCCTCAGTCTGCGGCGCAGTATGTCCTAACCTCTGTATGGACAACTGTTCCAGGCAGGGTGTTGACGATCCCATTGATGTACAGGTTCTCGGTCAATCAGTGAACAACATCAAAGCTCCTGTACCGGCAGACCTGCTCGGCAAAAACGTTGCAATTATCGGCGGTGGTCCAGCAGGTATGAATGTTGCCTGGCAGCTGGCGCTTAACGGAATTCAGGCAGATATCTTTGAGCAGGACAGCCAGATAGGTGGAAAATTAGCACAGGTCATTCCCTGGGAACGTCTTTCCCAGGCGATTTGGGATCAGGAGATTAAACGTTTTTTAGATACACCGAACATCAGCATCAATCTGGACGTTGCAATGACCACTGAGAAGTTCACCGACCTTCAGAAAAAATATGACTATGTTGTGATTGCAGTAGGCACCCATGAACCACGCAGAATCCCCTTTCCCGGAAATGAAAAAGTCATCACCGCACTTGATTTCCTTAAAGCCGCCAAAAGTGATTCTCCTATTGAGGTAGGTAAAGAAGTAATAGTCATTGGAGCCGGTAATGTCGGCTGTGATGTCGCCTGTGAGGCTTATCGGCTTGGCGCAGAAAAAGTCACGCTGATAGACATCCAGAAACCGCTTGCCTTTGGCCAGGAAAAAGAGGCTGCAGAGGCACTGGGTGCTCAATTCAGATGGCCTGTAATAACTGAAAAAGTCACCGACGAAGGACTTGTCACCAAAGATGGTGATTTAATCCCTGCCCAGACAGTTATCATTTCAATCGGTGATGTCCCGGCCCTCTCCTTTTTACCTGAAACCGTAGAAACTATCACAGTAGGCGGAGCTGCCTGGATAACCACAGACAAAGCCCATGTAACCTCAAGTGAAAAAGTTCTCGCTGTTGGTGATGTTGAAAAACCAGGCCTTGCCACCAATGCCCTTGGAGCTGGTAAAACTGCCGCCGAATATATTATAGCAGCCTGCAAAGGTGTCGACTGGAAGCCGTTTGTAAAAGAGGTGATCCCACAGCAGGCATTGACCATCACACACTATGTGCCTGAAGAAATTGGCACTACGGAACAAAACCAGGCTGATCGGTGCCTATCATGTGCTGCCTGCCGCGACTGCCATCTCTGTGAGACAATCTGCCCCACCGGGGCTATCAGTCGCCGGGATCTCGAATCCAACTTCCTGCTAAGCGGTGAGCCTGGCTCTGAAAACAGTTATGAGTATATCTCGGATGATACAAAATGTATCGCCTGCGGTTTCTGTGCAAATACCTGTCCCTGCGGCATCTGGACCATGAATGCCTTTTAGTGCCTTATTCCAGAACTTCTGTAAGATAAAACAAGAAATAGAGGAAGGTCATTTAAAAAAATATATTGTCGAAGATACTTTCATGGCACTTATCCAAGCATTCTAAAATTCCGATTTATTCGGGTTAGTACACCGGAGTTAGCCCCTCAATTTGGTGCAGGCGAGGTTCATAGATGGATGACCCCTTAAAAAAAATCCTCAAACCCATCAAAGAAGTTCAAAACATTCGCGGGATTGAACTTCCCATAGGCCTTGAGTTCCTTCAGCTCATTGTGACCGGACCACCAGGGGCCGGCAAGTCACACTATATCGAACAGATCCGCGGCTGGCCGAATGAGGGTTATCTTGACCTTACCAAAAAAGGGTGGTGGAAAGATCAGACTCTTCTCTACAGACCCAGAGAAGTTCACCTTGCTCTTCCCTTTAAAGGTTTCCCTGAAGCATTAACGGTATTTGATAAAGAATGGCTTGAGGTATCCCCTCCACCTGTGCTCGAATCAACACGCATCCGAATTCCAGCCGAGAAAGACTTGCTTTTCCAGTCCAACTGGAAAAATCGCTATATCTTTGAATTTCTTATTCCAAATTCCTCAACCATCTTTAAACAACGGCAAAATCGTCGAGACGAAGGCTACTTCCCTGTTGACGAAAATTTGTCAATGGAGATGGTCGAGCAGCAGACCGCCGTCTATCAGGAAGTTGCCCTCTATCTGCACCGTGCCGGACTCAATGTCTATATTCGCAAGGGATTAAAGAGTCCACCCATGAGGATTGCGGAAAAGGGCATATCCAATGTTCCCCGATGGATTTTCAATAACAAACAAGACAAACCCAGCCTGAAAAGCCTTGCAGGGTGGAAGTGGCTTTTTCTCCGTCGCTACCCTATCCACTGGCTCACTGTTACTCATGAAGAACAGGAAATAAAAGAATCATGCAGGATCGCCCACGACGGTAAGACATTCGAGCTCATTCTCGGGTCTACGGGGCTACGTTTTCATCCGGAGATTCCTCTTGGAGTGAAGAAAAAGGCTCTCAAAAAAAACTGGATTATCAATACTGAACAGGCCTGTTCAACCAAACAGATCAGCGGGTTTGCCAGAATACGGCTGGGGGAGACGGTTATCATCGGCAGGGGAAATCAGGAATACAGTGACCTCTTTCATTTTCCCAAAAGTGTGTCGAAACGCCATGTCAGCGTCACCAACAGGAAAGGAGATCTTGTCATAACCCCCCTGGACATTGATGCCGAGGTGAAGATTGTCCGGTTTGACAATCTTGATTACCGTGAACGCATGCAATCGAGCAGGTATCATTCATTGCTTAAATTACGCGAGTTGTTCGGCGGGCCGATTCGTATCCTTCCCAAAGATGCTGCTTTACAATTACTGAAAGACGTCAACCTGGCTCTTTTAGATAACCCCAACCGCCCTGAAAACAGCCATGACAGAGCTGGAGGATTAGTCGATCTTTCCGGAAAAACAACCGCTGTTATTGTTGGAGATCTCCATGCACAAGTGGATAATCTCCTGAAGATTCTCACTGAGAACTGCCTCCTTGACTGTCTCCGACTGAAAACAGCGACCCTCTTAATTCTTGGAGATGCTGTGCATTCAGAAACAGCTAATGAGATGGAGGACTTTGACAGTTCAATCCTGATGATGGATTTACTTTTCCAGCTTAAATTGCGATTTCCATCCAATTTCTACTATATCAGGGGAAACCACGACAGTTTTTCTCCCACCGTGAGCAAAAGCGGCATCCCGCAGGGAGCACTGCTCAAGCAGGAGCTCCTTGAACTTCGCGGCTATGAATATGTCAATGAAATGGAAAAATTCTATTCTTCCCTTCCCCTTGTTGTTATTTCAAAACACTTTATTGCCTGCCACGCCGGCCCCCCTCGTAAAAAAATCACAAAAAAGGATATCATTAACATTGAGGATAACCTAAACCTGGCTGATGAGCTGATTACCACCAGACTTCAACGCCCCCATTACCCGAAAGGATATTCCAAGGGTGATGTCAAAAAATTTCGGAAAAGTCTTGATTTACCGAAGAAAACAGTTCTTATCGTCGGTCATA
>DEIL01000184.1:7158-8364 GCA_002352445.1 Desulfobulbaceae bacterium UBA2775 | reverse complement strand
ACTTATTGTGCTTTTTTGCAAAAAAAGAATGAAAGAAAAATTCCGGCCTCATAAAGCAGAAAGAGCGGCACAGCCAGCAACCCCGTGGCCATAAAATCCCCGGCAGTAAGGAGAAAAGAGAGAAAGACAATCGCTATATAAAAAAAGATACGTTTATGACGGAAATATCCGGCCTGGACGATACCTGTTTTGCCGGCCATGACCATCAGGAAGGGAATCTGAAATGCAAGGCCGAAGGTAAGGATGGTTCTGGCGACAAAGGTAAGATATTTGCCAAGTTTAGGCAGCGGTTCCAACCCTTCATTGGCATAGCTCATAAAATAAGAGAGCATCTTCGGCAAAACTGCAAAGAAGGCGAAGCATCCACCAGCTGTAAAGAGGACGAATGCCCAGAATACAATCATTACTGCAAGTTTTTTTTCATTTACTTTCAGCCCCGGTGAAACAAATATCCAGAGCTGGTAAAGGGCAACCGGCAGGCTGGCAATAACTCCAACAAGCAGGGCGAGTTTGATATAGGCAAGAAATGCCTCGGGCAGATTGGTATAAACTAATTTGTGAACCAGCGGGCTTGCGTTAAACAGCGGCGAAATAAATATTCGGGCAATCTGTTCCGCAAAGATATAGGCTACAACAGTACAGCAGACAATTGATAAACAGACTTTAATAAGTCGTTTTCGCAATTCATGGTGATGGGGTTTAAAGAATTCGAGGCTTCGTTCCAGAACCGGGATCGTACTCTGCAGGTTATAATTTGCCATCCGGTTGTTTTTCCTCATCCGTAATATCGATTACTACTTCATCAGGAGATGCCTCAGGGTTCTCCTGCATAAGTTCTTTATAGGCTTTTGCTGCCTTATCAGCGGGCGGGTTTACGCCGGTGGTTGAGTCACTGATATCGTTCTCAAAAGGGGATGTATCCAGGAGATTATTTTTCAGGGATTTTGCCGCCTCTTCCAGGTCGGGGCGGATTTCATCAAGAGGATTGCCTTCTTCAGCAAAAGATTCTTTTAACCCTTCCGCTGTTTTTTTCAGTTCCATAAGTCCTTTGGCCAGTGATCGCGCCAGATCCGGAAGCTTATCCGGCCCGACAACTATGAGGGCTAAAGCCATTATAAGAATCATCTCCGGCAGACCGATGCCAAACATATTTGGAAACTCCAATGATTAGCCGAAATGAAATCGGCAAATAAGTACCGATGGGTT
>DEIL01000184.1:6864-7081 GCA_002352445.1 Desulfobulbaceae bacterium UBA2775 | reverse complement strand
CAGCGAAGCATTTGAGCTTTTACGAAACCATCAATCTCAGTCACCATTAACAGCAATTGATGACGAGACAAATGTAAGGTATTTCGCAGGTAGTGTCAACGCCGGAGGAATCAGGCCCGATATTAAAACAGCTGATAATATATCAAACCTACCTGTTTAAGCACCTTACTGTTGAAATTCTGAATAAAAAACAAAAAACTCAAACCACAGAGGACAC
>DEIL01000184.1:4293-6780 GCA_002352445.1 Desulfobulbaceae bacterium UBA2775 | reverse complement strand
AACTGGATCGGTATGAAAAATTTGATTGATTGACTTTCTTTAATAAGTTGGCTATATTTTTCCGTTTGTCTTGTGGCGATGTGTAATAGAATAGTGATGTTTTCAGCATCAGCCAAAATTGAATCTGGTGGAAATTCTGCGAGGAGAAAGAGATGTCCAGTGTGGTGGTAGTAGGAGCTCAATGGGGAGACGAGGGCAAAGGAAAAATCGTCGATCTGTTGACACGTTATGCTGACTATGTGGTTCGCTTTCAAGGTGGAAATAATGCGGGTCACACACTGGTCGTTGAAGGGAAGAAATTTGTCTTCCATATTATTCCCTCCGGTATTCTCTACCAGGATAAGAAGTGCATGATCGGCAATGGGGTTATAGTCGATCCGGGAGTTTTGCTGGAAGAAATCGCTGAACTGCAGGAGCAGGGATTGCCTGTCACGCCGGAACGTCTTATGATTAGTGAGCGGGCGCATTTAATAATGCCGTACCATGCCAGTCTTGATCAGGCAAAAGAGGCAGCTTTATCAAAAAATAATAAGATAGGAACCACCGGCAGAGGTATTGGGCCCTGCTATATGGATAAAGTAGGGCGTACCGGAATAAAGGCTGGTGACCTGCTGGATGACACGCTGTTTCGGGATAAATTATCAGCAGCTGTTGAGGAGAAGAATTTTCTTTTAACCAATAAATTCAATGTCGCCCCTGTTGTTTTTGAAGAGATTTACAGTGCGTTTCAGCTCTATAAAGAGAAATTGATTCCGTTCTTAGGCAGTGTCTCTGAAGAACTGGACAAAGCCAGAAAGCAGGATCAGAATATTCTGTTTGAGGGTGCGCAGGGGACACAGTTGGATATTGATCATGGTACATATCCATTTGTCACCTCTTCAAACACAATTGCCGGAAATGCCTGCAACGGATCAGGGTTTGGCCCGGCTCATATAGATTCTGTAGTTGGCATCCTGAAGGCATATACAACCCGGGTGGGCGCCGGGCCTTTTCCTACCGAGTTATTTGACGAAGTCGGTGAAAAACTTCAGGCAAAAGGCCATGAATTTGGTGCTACAACAGGGCGTCGTCGAAGGTGCGGTTGGCTGGACGGGGTGGTGGCAAATGATGCAGCCCGATTAAACGGGCTCACCGGACTTGCCATCACAAAACTTGATGTACTCAGCGGTCATGACACCATCAAAATGGCAACATCCTACGAATTGAAGGGGAAAACGATAACTGCAATGCCTTCAAATATAAACGAGGCAGCAGCTGTCAGCCCGGTGTATGAAAGTCTTGAAGGGTGGAAAGAGGAAATCGAAAAGATAAGAAATTACGATGATCTTCCTCTTCAGGCCCAAGATTATATCCATCGTATAGAAGATTTTACCGGAGTTAAGGCAAACATTATCTCCGTTGGACCCGATAGAGATGAAACATTGTTGTTGAAGAATCCTTTTGATAAGTGATGGAATCGTAAAAATTCTTCATCTACTTCGTTGCTATAAAATTTCTATCATTTCGACGTACTTCAGTACGCCGAAATGATAGAAATTTTACGCGCCTCGGATATGAAGCTTTTTACGAACCCATCCTGCAAAACAGGTTCTTAAGAAACTATCACAAGTTAACTTGTGTAGTAAAAATACTAGAGGTTTTGAATGGCTAGAATTACATGTGAAGATTGTTTAGAGCAGGTTGGAGATGATAACCGCTTCAATTTGATTCATCTTACGATAAAACGAATTAAACAGCATCGTCAGGGTGAACCGTTTCTTGTCGAAGGCAAAAATAAAGAGATTGTGATGACGCTGCGTGAGATTGCCGCCGAGAAGGTGCGCTTTGATAATATAGATGAGTTGCCTGATCTGGGGAAAGATGAAGAAGTAGAGGAAACTGAACTAGAGAGTGAAGCTTAGCAGTTATGCATATCGATTATTACGAAACTTTATCTGTCAGTAGAAGTGGCAGCGGTGTTGAGATAAAAAAAGCTTACCGCAAGCTGGCAATGAAGTACCATCCCGACCGCAATCCGGACAACAAAGACGCCGAAGAGCAATTTAAACTCTGCACCGAGGCATACGAGGTTCTCAGTGATCAAAAAAAGAGACAAATTTATGACACCTATGGTTACGATGGCTTAAAAAATAGTGGTTATAGCGGTCCTTCCAATGCTGAAGATATTTTTTCAAGTTTTGGAGATGTCTTCAGTGACTTGTTTGGCTTTGGTGGTGGCAATCGTACCCGGGCACGTAGAGATGGCCCGGTAAGCGGCAATGATTTGCGTTACGATGTGGAAGTCAGCTTTATGGAGGCAGTTCACGGTGTTTCTAAAGAGGTTGAGCTGACCAGGAGAGATACCTGTTGGACCTGCGAAGGGAGCGGCAGCAGACCCGGCCATAAGAAGGAGGTTTGTCCGAGCTGCAATGGTCGTGGTCAGGTTGTACGATCTCAGGGCTTTTTTCAAGTAAGCTCCACCTGCCCGCAGTGCCACGGAGAGGGAGA
>DEIL01000184.1:0-4219 GCA_002352445.1 Desulfobulbaceae bacterium UBA2775 | reverse complement strand
GCCGGTGTTGATACCGGTGCAAGAATGCGGCTTCGCGGTGAGGGTGAAGGTGGACGAAGAGGCGGGGCGGCAGGTGATCTTTACGTGGTTATTCACGTGGAAGATCATGAGTTTTTTAAGCGGGACGGCAATACAATCTACTGTCGCCTGCCAATTCCAATGGTCAAGGCTGCTCTTGGTGGCTCGGTAGAGGTGCCCACCATACATGGGAAAAAGAGCTTGAATATTTCTGCCGGCAGTCAGTCAGGAGAAGTTATAACACTGCGAAATGAAGGTGTGCGTAATCTTCGGGGCGGCGGCAAGGGGGATATGGTTGTCGAAATTCAGGTTTTGACTCCGACAAATCTCTGCGGAGAGCAAAAACAGATGTTAAAGGAGTTTGATGGATTGTGTCAGAAGCATGGGCAGCATGATGAACAGGAAGGATTTTTTAAGAGACTTTTTGGAGAAGTCTTAGGGAAGAACTAAGGTATGACACCAGAGAACAACCCTTCATTCAGCCATTTCGATGAAAGTGGTAACGCCCATATGGTCGATGTCGGCGGCAAGGTTGAAACTACCCGCGTTGCCCGTGCGGGCGGGAATATCAGAATGTCTGCAACTGCATTTGAGCTTGTGAAAAGCGGATCGATGTCCAAAGGAGATGTTCTGGGCATTGCCCGCATTGCAGGAGTCATGGCAGCTAAAAAGGTTGATGAGCTGATTCCTCTGGCCCATCCTTTAATGATCAGCAAGGCAAATATTGAGTTTTCCTTCAATGATGACGACTGTTCAGTTGATATTTTTGCTACAGTTGGGATAACCGGTAAAACCGGGGTGGAAATGGAAGCACTGACCGCTGTTTCGATGGCTGCTCTCACAATCTATGATATGTGTAAGGCTGTGGATAAATCGATGATTATCAATGATATACGTCTTTTGAAAAAGACTGGCGGGAAGAGCGGGACTTTTACAAGACAAGAAGAAGGCTGACAGGTTAATCAATCTTACAGGGTTCAGTGGTTCCCAGCCATTTTTAACTTTCGAACTATTCGTGTTAGGAGATAGAAGGATGAAGAAAGAGCAATTGGAACAGTTTCGATCCCAGCTGTTGGGTAAACGGGATGAAATTCTTGCAGAAGCCGGCAAGACACTGTCTGACATGACTGATCAGACGACAAATATACCTGATCCTAATGACAGGGCAACTGTTGAGTCCGGGAGAAGTTTTGAGCTGCGAATTCGCGACAGGGAACGGAAGCTTCTTTCTAAAATCGAGGAGGCCATCGGCCGGTTAGATGAAGGGGAATATGGAATTTGTGAAGGATGCGGTGAAGATATCGGAATTAAAAGGCTCGAAGCCCGTCCTGTAACAACATATTGTATTGACTGCAAAACCCTTCAAGAAACAAAGGAAAAATCCCAGGGGAAATAATTTTATATGCCCGAGCTGCGTAAAGACCCCGTTCTTGGACGATGGATAATCATTTCCAAATCCAGGGGAGATAGACCAACTGATTTTCCCGTGGAAGGATATCAGGAGGAAAACGGTTTTTGCCCGCTCTGTCCGGGTAACGAACATTCCACACCACCTGAGGTTCTGGCGTTCAGGCAGGGGGCAGATGCTCCGAATCAACCCGGGTGGCAGGTTCGTGTTGTGCCGAACAAATTTCCTGCTCTTATTATTGAAGGTGATCTTTCGAAAGAAGGGGTAGGCCTGTATGATATGATGAATGGTATTGGTGCCCATGAGGTTATCATTGAGAGCCCAAACCATGACGAATCATTTATAGATCTTACGCCTGAGAAGATGTACCAGGTTTTTAAGGCCTATAGAGAGCGGATCCGGGATCTTGAAAAAGATCCGAGATTTAAATATGTGATGGTATTTAAAAACCATGGAAAAGCTGCCGGTGCATCGCTGAGTCATCCACACTCACAACTTATTGCCCTTCCCATACTGCCACGGATGATCGTGTCTGAATTGTCCGGAGCGAAGTCCTATTACAGATATAAAGAACGCTGCCTGTTTTGTGATATGATCCGTCAGGAGATACAAATGGACGAACGGGTTGTCTGTCAAAATGAACGATTTATCACAATAATGCCTTTTGCTCCACGTACGCCGTTTGAGATGTGGGTGCTGCCTAAGCACCATAATTCAGCTTATTGCAGGCAGAGCGACGAAGACCTTTTGCTGCTGGCAGAACTGTTTTCGGAATCTATGAAAAGGCTTGCTGCCTGTATCCCCAATGTACCGTATAATTTTGTGCTTCACACAGAGCCTCTACGTTCCGGAGGAATGAAGCATTATCACTACCATTTTGAGATAGTACCTAAAATGACGTCTATTGCAGGATTTGAATGGGGTTCAGGTTTTTATATCAACCCCATGCCACCTGAAGAGGCAACGACACTTCTGCGGAAATCTCTGGACAGTGTAAAAAAAGAAGCCGATGAAAAAGATACTGCTGGTTGATAATGAGGAGAATATTCAGATAGTTTATCGTGAGGAATTTGAGAATGATGGATATCAGGTGGTCTCAGCATCGAATGGTGAAGAAGGCCTCATAAAATTCAGTGAGGAAAAACCGGATATTGTAATTCTTGATATTCATATGCCGGGATTGGGTGGTGTTGAAGTGCTGCGTAAAATGAAGATGTTGGATCCAACTGTGCCGGTTATATTGAGCAGTGCTTATCAAGAGTTCAAGAGTGATCTTGGAACCTGGGCTTCTGATGCCTACATACTCAAATCCGGAGATATCGGGGATCTCAAAAGGACTGTCAGAGAGTTGCTTGGAGAGATCGGGGCTGAATGACCTTTTTACGAGTTCATCAATGAAAGATATACAGAGTCTGTCAGACAGCAGAAGAATCAATATAAAAAAAGTTGGCGTCAAAACTGTTTCTTATCCCATTACTGTACTTGACAAGGCACAAAACCGGCAGCACACCATTGCCACAGCTAATATGTACGTGAACCTGCCCCATGAGTTTAAGGGCACACATATGAGCCGGTTTGTGGAAATTCTTAACGAGATTCACGGTGAAATAACTATACAGAGTTTTCACATAATACTCGAAAAAATGAAAGTAAGGCTTGAGGCCGAGGCTTCTCATCTCGAACTTGACTTCCCCTACTTTCTCAGGAAGATGAGAAACGGTAAAACTCTGGGGCTTGGAAATTATAAATGCTCCATGCATGGTTCTCTGGGGGCAGATGATGACCTCAATCTTCGTATAGAGGTTCCCATCTCCCTGCCGATTGTTGAAAAAAAGATAAGCCGGTTGCCCGGCTCTATGGGGAACTGGGGTAAAGCCGACGTTAGTGTTCGTTTTCGCCAGTTTTTCTGGATTGAAGATATCATTCTTCTTATCGAAGAAGCAGTCGGCAAAGAGATGGATAAACTTTCGTCACAGGTTCGCAAAATTCTGTCTGTTGAAGAGCTTACCCGGCAGGTCGGGGCCGCTCTGGACGAAATAGATGCTATTAAATGGTTTTCCGTCACAGTCCATAATTTTGGTGAAGATTGTTCGACATTTGCAACCCTGGAATCCTGTCCATAAATTTTCTCTATTTAACTCCACAAAATTAAAATAATCCCATGCATGATCTACTATTTGAAATTGGAACTGAAGAGCTTCCTGCAAGCTTTCTTAAACCGGCCCTGACACAGCTACATGATAATTTTACCCGGAAAGCTGCTGAACTTAAAATAAGGCATGGATCAGTCAAGGTGATGGGAACTCCCAGAAGACTCGCTTTGCTTGTGAGTGATGTGACTGATAAACAGGAAGATATCAGAGAAGAACTTCTGGGGCCATCGAAAAAAGCAGCTTTTGACAGGGATGGGAATGCTACCAGGGCCGCCCAGGGGTTTGCCGGATCAAAAGGAGTTCAGGTAGATGACCTTAAACTTGTGGATACCCCGAAAGGGGAGTATCTCATGCTGGTCAGGGAAATCAAGGGGCGGGAGAGTTCTGCCTTACTGCCGGGAATAATGAAAGAGTTGATTCTTGAACTATCCTTTGCCAAATCGATGAAGTGGGGGAGTAACAGGCACCCTTTTGGCCGGCCGATTCAATGGATTGTTGCACTTTTCGGTGAAAAAATCATCTCTCTCGAGCATGAGGGGATTAAATCTTCTGACATGAGTTGGGGACACCGCTTTAATGCAAACAGCGGGGTTGCTATCAAAAATACAGCGAGTTATGAATCCCAGCTTGCTGATATGCA
>DEIL01000026.1 GCA_002352445.1 Desulfobulbaceae bacterium UBA2775 | reverse complement strand
TATTATGAAACCGCTCCGGTATCACTGGGATGAATTGAAGGTGGGACCCGGTGCGCCCCCATTCAGGACCGACAGCGGATGGCTCCATATCTACCATGGCGTTTTTCAAACCATGGCGGGGGCGGTGTATCGCCTGGGGGTTGCCCTCCATGATTTAAAAGATCCGTCCACCATCATAGGCGTTTCCGACCCGTGGATTCTTCAACCCCATGACCCATGGGAGTTGACCGGCTATGTCCCCAACGTGGTCTTCACCTGCGGGGTGATCCCTGAAGAAGACGGCACGGTTAAGGTGTACTGGGGTGGCGCCGACGCCGTAATGTGCGCGGGGACAGCCGATATTTCTGATCTGGTGGAACTATGTTTAAATGACCCCAGACCGCCCATGTAAATTTGCAAGAGGATCAAACAAAAATCACAAAATATTATAAGTTATCAAATAGTTAAACGTTATTTAGTTGAGTCAAGAGGATATCCCATATTCGCCTGGTTTCGATTTGGATATCCGCTTATGGCGGCAGATAGATGCCGAAGATAAGGAAACTACATTCGGAAAGCATAATTATGGATGAATCTAATATCTTTAGACTCTCAAATTTGAATGCAGTTATCTCTGGAATTCGACACAAAAAGAGGTTGACCCGGCGGATTTATACTCTTAAAGTCAGAATGAAGAGTAAACGTTCGGAAATTGTAAAACGTATTGAGAATAAAAGCATTTTGTCGAAATCCGAGCTTCTGCCTCCCTCATGAAATAATGGAATAAAGTTTTTTGACACGGATTCCACTGGTGTTTGTTAGAGGCACAAAAAGCACAAAAGGACTTTGGCCTGAAAAAAATAACACTTTTTAATATATAATTTTTTTTGAAAGGAGGCTTGCATGAAAACCGTTTTTATTAATATATCGCGATGTATCGGTTGTAGGCATTGTGAGATCGCCTGTATTACAGAACACTCTGCTAAAAAGGATTTGTCATCGGTTTTGAATGATGAACCGAGACCTTTGCCTCGAATCAAGGTCGGTCTGGGGATAAATTTTTTAACCTTTCCAAATCGCTGCAGGCATTGTGATCCGGCGCCGTGCATGCAGACATGCCCAACCGGAGCTATTTTCCGGGATGTCAACGAAGGATCGGTTCTCGTTAAAGAGGACAAATGCATATCCTGCGGTATGTGCGCAATGGTTTGTCCTTTCAGCGCCATCATCTTTCACAATACCCGTGAGGCAAACAATCAAATTTCATACAAATGCGATGATTGTATTGATCGCAGGAAAGAAGAAATGATACCGGCCTGTGTTGACGCATGTAAAACAGACGCCCTTTTGTTCGGAGAGATTAATGAGATAATCAGCAGGTCCAAGCAGAATGTTGTGATGAAGATAACAAGTGATATCAAGGGAATTGAGCCTTTCGGAGAACCGGAAAATATCGTCATATTTAAAGGTATCATGGAAAAAATCGCTGGTCTGGGGCCTTTGCCGTCGTCAAATTAAGGAGGTAACTGATGAGGAACTTTGATTTAAAAGGAATTAAAGACAAAGTTGATGAAAGAACCATTGATAAGTCTGCAAAATCTGCCATGGCGCTTACCTTGCGAGAAGGTATTGAAACGGTCTGGGACAGACTGGAAAAGCAGCAGCCCCAGTGCGGATTTGGTCAACTGGGTGTCTGTTGTAATCGCTGTACAATGGGGCCGTGTAGGATTGATCCTTTTGAGGGAGGGCTGGAAAGAGGTGTTTGCGGAGCAAATGCCGATCTTATTGTGGCCAGAAATTTTTTAGATGATCTTTCAACAGGCGCAGCAGCCCATTCCGATCATGGCCGCGAAGTAGTAGAAACTCTGTATAAGACTTCAACAGGGCAGTCCCAGGGCTATCGTATTGTTGACAGAGAGAAACTGAACAGAATTGCCGTTGAACTGGGTGTAGATGTAAAAGACAGAGATCAAAATGATATTGGAAAAGACGTTGCCCTTTACTTGCTGGAAGAATTCGGAACAATAAAAAACAGCATAAAGTTTGTTGAGAGAGCTCCTGATCAAACCAGAAAAATATGGAAAAATGCCGGTATTTATCCCAGAAGTGTTGACAGGGAGATAGTCGAAGCAATGCATCGAATACATATGGGTGTCGGCGCTGATTACGCCAATATCCTTCTTCACGGTTTGCGGACTTCCCTGTCGGACGGCTGGGGCGGTTCAATGATGGCGACCGAGGTTTCAGATATCCTGTTCGGCACACCTGAAATTAAAGAATCAACCATTAATATGGGCGTGTTAAAGGAAGATATGGTTAATGTCATTTTGCACGGTCATAATCCGATTTTATCCGAAATGGTGGTTATTGCCGCCCGACAACCTGAGTTATTGGAGTCGGCAAAGAAAAAAGGCGCTAAAGGGATTAATCTTGCAGGGATGTGCTGTACGGGCAATGAACTTCTTATGAGAAAAGGGGTGCCTGTGGCAGGTTCATTCCTGAATCAGGAGTTGGCAATAGCAACCGGGGCGGTTGAGGTTATGGTGGTTGATTACCAGTGTATTTTTCCTTCTATCGCGCAAACAGCAGACTGTTTCCATACAAAGATTATTTCTACAAGTGAAAAGTCAAAGGTTCCCGGAGCTGTCCATATGGAATTTCATCCGGAAACAGCATCTGATACAGCGGAAAAAATTATTAGGACGGCCATAGAAAATTATCCGATGAGAAACCCGGACAGGGTAATGATACCTCCCAAACCGGTAAAGATGCTTGCGGGATTTTCAGTGGAAGCGATTGTAAAAGCCCTGGGAGGAACGGCCAAGCCGCTTATTGACGTCATCGCAGCAGGTAAAATTCGCGGCGCAGTAGGAATAGTAGGGTGCAACAATCCCAAAATTAGACAGGATTACGGCCATGTAACTCTCGCAAAGGAGCTGATTAAAAACAATATTCTTGTAGTTGAAACAGGGTGTGCCGCTATTGCTTCAGGCAAGGCCGGGTTGATGCTGCCTGAAGCCGCTGAAATGGCAGGCGATAGATTAAAAGAGGTTTGCTTGTCTCTTGGTATTCCTCCGGTTCTTCATATGGGTTCTTGCGTCGATTGTTCCAGAATTCTTGTTCTGGGCGCTGAGCTTGGAAAGGCGCTGGGAGTCGGTATTGACCAACTGCCTATGGCAGGGGCTGCGCCTGAATGGTACTCGCAAAAAGCGGTATCAATAGCATCATACTTTGTGTCTTCCGGAGTTTACACTGTTCTTGGGGTTCCGCCGAAAATTTTCGGAAGTAAAAATGTCATCAATCTGGTCGCCAAAGATATACAAAATGTTGTTAATGCCACCTTTGCTGTTGAGCCTGACCCGGTTGAGGCCTCAAAATTGATAATTAACCATATTGAAGAAAAAAGGAAGGCCTTGAATATATAGAGTAAAATCTCACAGCCTTTTGAGTTGTTCACATAACGCATTTTTTTCAACAAACAAGTATTATGGATAAATTATGAACGTATCGATAATAGGAATGGGACCGGCTGGTGTCACTGTTGTTAAAACATTAAGAGAGAATCGGTTTAACGATCAGATAGAAATGTTTTCCACAGAAAAAGCACCGCCATATTCACCGCCAGCCCTCGGAGCATATCTTGTTTCAGGG
>DEIL01000210.1 GCA_002352445.1 Desulfobulbaceae bacterium UBA2775 | reverse complement strand
AGAATGACTGAAACTTCAGGGAACCTGTGCCGAACCCAGGGTGGCAGTACAGAGTTTCCACCCGCCACTGTCAGCCAGGCGGTCACATAGGCAAGAGGCGGATGTGCAACTTTTCGTGCAACAAGTTGATCGACAAGTTTTTTTAATCCACTGGTGCAGCCATGTTTTTCAGCCAGCCGGGAAAATGAGGTATAGAGTTCATCTCCCTCCAGCAGCGCTATTCCCATGGCTCCAAGTGCCTCTGCGGTGCCTGTTAGTCTGTTGTCTTTTTGCAGAAAACTTCTATAGATTGACAGGGCATCCTTTCTCCCCGCCGGTTGCATACTGAAAGCATCCCACTGTTCGGAGAAAACTCTCCCTGCCAGGAGAGCATCTTCGCAAGGGTCGTTCACACTGTCCCTAACAAGTTTGTAGTCCTTTACCAGGCGGTGGTAAGGGTTTTCAGGATAGGCAAGAGGGGAGAGGTAGAGGGTGTCTATGGCCGGCTTGTGTAAAACGCGTAAAGACGGGACACAATTCTGCAACCTGGGAATATCATGGTTGAGGATATTGTGGCCGAGAATAAATGAGGCGTCGGAACCAAATTGGTCAAAGGTTTGAAGTTGTTTGCTGCTAACCTCCCCGCCGGAGCTGACCTGGAATTTTTCGCCCCGAAAAACAGCACCAACAGAATAAATCCTGTTCTGCTCATTAATCTCAATGTCAAAGAGCAGACACTGCTGCAAAAACTCCTTGCACTCTAAATATCCCACCACAGGATTATCAATAATCCGAAATTTTAGAGGCAAAGATTCCGGTTATAAACTCAGCATGATCTTTATTTAAATTCTCAAACACCATGCCTGTTTTATATTTACCGTCGGTTTCCTGAACATTTTTCACTTTCACTTTTGAAACTATCTTCTGTTGTCCCAGAAAAAATCCAACCATTAACGGCTTCTCTTTGTCCAGTCTGGAGTCCAGGTTAACAGCCAAACCAGCCGGAGTTAAATCGACCAGATATCCTTTTTCTTCGAAATCATTTGCCACAACTTTGACGGGGATATTTTTCACCTCAAGAACCGAATGCAGCTCCGTATCCGTCATCCTTTCGTGCGCCCTTTTGCCTAATGGATTTTCCGGCTCAAACTCCCAGTCGACTTTTAAATCATCCAATGAAGGGATATCATCCCAACTCGCTTTTTTTTCGCTCATAATTAAAATATTTTAAAATTAATTATCTGCATTCCCTTGCTATTCCGTCATTCCCGCACAGGCAAAAATGACAAACCAGGAAACTCTTTACGAAACTATCATTATTATACCAGAAAGTGTCCCGGAAATCATATTAATCACGAACCGGCCCCCACACCCGTCCCTGAGCCCTTCCATAGTAGTGATAATGATCACGTGCACCTAGTACCCCCATGGTTCCCCTCCTTCCCCAGATATCACTCTCTGCCACATCCTGATAACGATGCCAGTAGGCCTCCGCCAGCTCTTTTTCCGCCTCCGGGTGAGGTGGCTGTATAATCGGTGCAAAAAGCCTGCCCTCACTCCTTCCATACCGGCGGTAATGGACACGGGGCCCCCGTATGCCCATGGGACTGTCTTCACCCCAGAAGCCGTTTTTCCGAACATCAGGATAACGAAACCAATAGGCTTTGGCCAGCTCCTTTTCCTCCACCATGCCGGGCTCAAGTTCCCGTACCACTTTATACAGAGAATCGTGATTCCCTGCCCCATTGATGTCCCAGGCAGGGGATCTGACTAAATTCTGCAACCAGATCAGAAAAGTCAAGCTGCATACAGCAATTACCACTGCAGGGCGCCACCATTCACTCCAGCCGCCGCCTGTAAAATTAACCAAAAGGAATCGACGCAACATTAATCACCACCGGATAGCAGAGTAGGAGAAAGGACAGCCAGCTGAGAACAACAAGACCATGCCGGGATGATGGAGCAAAACCTGCCCCATACAGGAACCAGAATACAAGACTACCGGTAAGGGGCAGCATGGGCCAATAGGGAATCAGATCATAGCGATATGCTGTCAATGGAACAACCAGTGCCGGAACTGCAATTACCAGCCATAGTATATAGAGTAACAGCGCAGCCGGGGACGACCTTGTTTTATTTCCGGTTGAGAATTGCAGGTTACCCGGAAACAGATCCGCACCATGCCAGATTAAAGCCCCTCCGGCTGCGGATATCCCATTGACTGCCATATCCCGTAAACCATAGGTTCGTAATGGATGTATTCCCTGCAGCAGTTCATCATGAACCCCGAAAACGGCAGTAGCCAGAAAAGAGAAAAACAACAGGTTCTTTCCCTGCAATTGCCATGACATACCGTTTCGAACCACAAGCGACAAAAAGAGATACTCAACAACGTGGATGCGCTTCACTGCATAGCGCATATCAGAAACCAGGAGGGCCAGCAGGCAGAGTCCGACACCGGCCCCCACATATGCCCATTGAATAGAGATACCTTTGCCGCGCAGATGAACAACAAATAGAACTATTCCGGTCAAAACCAGGAATGTTACTGCAAGGGGCAGTAAATTCACGGTTCCCCGGCCAAGCAGCCGGTCAAGCCAGGACCAGACAACGAAGAGGTTGACGTAAAAGACAACCAGCAGGCCGCAGCCCAGGTAGTGGAGGAACGATCGCAATTGGCTCATTTTTTGAACTTATTAAACTACCTTCACAATCACCAGGGTAATATCATCTTCAGGGCTCACCCCCCGGGAAAAATGTACGTGTTCCTGAAAAACCATGTCCAGAATGATTTGTGCCCTCTCCATTGAATTCCGGCGAATGATATCTTTAAAACGCTCCTTACCAAACATTTCCCCATTCTTGTTGCACCCCTCCCATATCCCGTCAGTTCCCAAGGCGATCACCATCCCCGGTTTCAACCCGAATCTTCGATGGGACCGGTAAGCAAAATCCTGATCAACACCCAATGCCAAACCAAGCCCTCTGAGTTCCTCAAATTGATCCTCATCGGGATCGTAAATCACTGCAGGATCATGACCGGCACGGATCCACTCAATGCAGTTACGACCCTCATCAATGGTGAAATAGAATAATGTCATAAACCTTCCAGTAGCATAAACATCTTCTGTCAGATGGAGATTTATGGCCATAACAATGTCGGTAATGGTTCCGGGCTGGGACGCCCGCATACGTAGAAAAGCCCGCGCACTTGACATCAGCAGTGCCGAACCAACTCCATGTCCGCTGATGTCACCCACAACCACGGTAAAAGGGCTGTCCACACCATCCCATAAAAAATCATAGTAGTCTCCGCCAACCTCGTCACACGGCACACTGTGCCCTGCAATATCCAGGCCCTGCACATACGGAACCTTGTCCGGCAGAAGGCTTCTCTGCACCTCTCCAGCCAATGACAACGCCCTCTTCTGTTCTGTCATGTCTGTTATGAATGCCATATTACCAACAATTTCTCCGCTATCAGAACGTAAGGTATTCGCGTGAATTAATACCGGTACAACCCGCCCGTCACAGGAACTTATCTCACATTCAAATTCACGGAAGATCTCATTCGACGTTTCTTCCCGGCTGGCTGGCCAAAATTGCCGATATTTTTCGGTGTCTGCTGCAAATGGACTTTGACCGATAAGTTCTTCACGACTACAGCCAACCATTTTGGTGTATGCCGAGTTAAGATCAACAATCTTAAAGCTCTTATCCATGAGTAAAAAGCCCTCACCCGCGGTCTCGACGATCTGTCGATACTTCTCTTCACTTTTCCGTAATTTCTCCTCGGCCTCTTTTCGTTTGTGTATGTCAACAACAATTCCCTGGTGGTAGCGGGCACCGGTTGCAGCATCCTTGAAGATGGAAGTGCGGTCCTCTATCCAGCGAACTTTTCCCTGACGGGTAACGATACGATAAATTTGCGTATAGGCTTCGATTTTCCGGCTCACAAAGGATTGTATTTCTTTCAGGGTTCTTTCGGAATCCTCTGGATAGATAATATCGCGAAACATGATTTTGCCGCTGATAAAATCTTCTGCCCGATAGCCAAACCGAGATATGTTGGAAGAAACATAGACCATTTTGCGACGCTGTGGGTCTGCGTGAGCCAGGCGACGAAAAAGGATGGCCGGGCTGTTTGCGATGATCAGTTCAGCCAGCTGCAGTGCATCCACTCCCTCTTCCAACTGTTTGGTCTCCGGTTGCATGGGCTGACATTTTGCAGAATGTATAGAATGATCTTTTGATATGGCCATTTTAAGCAATAAGACATATAACAATGATTTCAGAACAGTGACACCGCCTCGCCCCCTCTCCTTTCGTGGAGCACATGACTTTTATATAAAGGTACTAACCCGAATAAATCGGAATTTTAGAATGCTTGGATAAGTGCCATGGAAGTATATTCAACAATATAATTTTAAACAACCTTCCTGGATTTCTTGTTTTTTATGACAGAAGTTCTGGAGTAAGGCACTAATAATCACTCACAAGAAATATGGATGGATTTTTAAGACCTGCAGCCAAACGAGCCATTTATAACCTGGCTGCCACCTGTTCGTTTGTCTGAGAAAGAGATAGTTCCTCTGGTTTTCCCCACTCTCCCACATCTAAAACATTGTGTTATAGGCCAGGGGAACTTTAGTGGTGAGGCAGCAAGCATGTTCAGGATTATAAACAATATGCTTCTTCTTTGTTACTGGATCATACCATCTTATTTCAGTATATTCCCCTGTATATGGACAAGTCCTTGACAAGACAATATCTCCCCACATTTCATCTCTAACAGTGGAGACTCTATCCCAAATCATAACCCACATAATCAGGTAACAATCATGGGAAAAATCTGAGATGTAGCTTTCGGCATCATCCAGGACAAGATTTGTTCCAACTTCGGGAACAAATTCATTCAACTTTTCTTCTAAAATTTTATCAAAATCTTTTTCACTATGAACTATCCACCCATTATCCAAAAAAGCCTTTTCATTTGGGCATTCTTCTGAAGCGTAAACATTTACAAAACAAAACAGAATAAACAAAAGTATAATAGGTTTCATTTTTCCCCCTAATGGATAAATGTCTTAAACAAGGGTTTAAATCCAACCGTATTAAAACGTACACAACTATTCAGGTAGGGTAACAGTCAGCAAGAAGAGTAATCCGATACTCGCTCCAGGAGTATCCGGGAAGCCTGGATGGGTTTATGGCGTCCCTTGGTGCGAATATCGGATGACTCCTCTCTTAAGTCAACAGCATTATTGGCAGAATAGTTACAGATTATCTGTTATTATATGCTACCTCCAGATCCATTCAGTTTTCAGATTAAGGTTTTTCTCTTCTTCGAAGAAAACAACCTCGTTGCCGTCAAATTCACCAAACGGCAGATACCATAAAACGACAGATACAATAAGCTCGTCATTCAACAATTCTCTCCGGCTCTTATCACCTTTGGCTACATTTTCAAAAGGGTAAGTTATTTCAAATGTTTCATGAACTCGAGCTAAAGGAGGAATGCTTGTTTCTCTGAGAAGGCCGCTTTTTTCGTACGGCCCTCTGCCCATCTCACTGCCTCGTCCAAAACGTCCAGGGTAAGGCATGTATATCTTTTTCTTATTATAGATTTCCTTGTCATCAGTTGTTTTTGCGGTCACATCCAGGACCAGCCGGTTTGGAGTAGGTCAGCCGTCCGGGATTCCATGCCCCGTTTTGTTATAGATTTCAACATTGATAACACCGATAGGCAGTACCCCCTCTCCCTTATCTTTACGCCAGAAAAGAGACCTTCCTTCGACACTGACATCAAGTGCCATCTCGATCATGGTCTCATCCCGATAGGATGCCATATTATGCCCAAGTTCAGACTTATGCATATGGCATTCCTGGCAGGATTCATTGCCTCCATGGGCCACATAGGCAAAAAGATAACTGCCATAAGCGGTGGCACACTGAGATGGATGATCAAGTTCAAAATTAGGCCCTTGTCCATGGCACTGTCCACAGAAAATGGATTCACCGAGAGCCGGTGCTACTGCCATTTTGGGATAGACTTCATCTTCATGATCACCTTCCTGCGAACCGTAAACGGTGTCAGGTTGAGGGTACCCATCTGCATACTTGTGAATAATTGCCATTTTATTATGGCAAACCATGCAGCCTATATTCAGACTGGCGATAGTTTCCTCGAGTGCCTCCGCCTTTTCATCATCTGAATCCTTGTATGCCTGCTGCCAGCTGCGTATTGTTGCGACAATTTCCCGGGCAACGTCATCTGTTGCTTCATCGAGCTGGGGAAGATGACACTTCATACACATCATTAAACTTTCTACTGTGATATCAGAATCCTCCTTAACCCCGGAGTAGGGGAAGAGTTTTAAGCCTTTTTCGATAGCAGTAATAATGGTTGGAGCGGTACGAGGCGTACCAAGGATCGATACGGCATGAAGGGACTCTGACCATTCATCATGAGCATCTTCATGGCACTCGACACACCCGCTGGAATCGTATCGCTCTGCAAGTTCAGCAATAGTTGTAGCCTTGGGCCGTGGTTCAGGCTTTGGTCCTCCGGCACCAAACGCACTGAATGGCGCAAGCATGCATACAGCAATACACGCGAAAGCAATCGTCAGTCCATTTTTCATGTTTCCTCCTGCATGTTGAGATGAAAGATCTATCAATAAACAATAAAAAAGCCGAACTCCCTCCTCGTGAGGCAGCTCGGCTTTCTATAGAGACCCGTGGCTTTCCGCCCCCGTTTCTCAACGGGTTTGGCCTTGTCTCATTCGTATTGATTGATGGCGTCGTAAAAACTTTTCACCGACTTAGCTATCTGGAATTTAAAGTTTTTACGAGATTACCCTGATTAATTATTATTATATCGGATTGGCAATGGCATTTCAATACGACAGAGTAGTGGTGTCAAACGATTTATGGTCAATAAGATCGCTTTTGTTTTCCGGGGATCAAACTGCCCGGTAACAAGAGCTGGGGCCAGACAACCATAGGTGACTCCCACCTTATGAGCACCGGTTGGGAACCTGCGACCAGCCAGCATAATAATGGTGGCTCTGCAGCCGGTCAGTGACGGCGGGAGTACAATATTTAATATTTCGTAACTGCTCAGTTTGGTCAACTGTTTAGCCTGCAGGCTGTTAGCACAGCCCATTTACCTGAGTCGCTATAATATTTCTTCAACTGATTCTATCAACGTTTCGGGAACTTCAACACCTAAGGCCGCTGAGGCAGTGTCTTTAAGGCCATTGCCGGTGGCCAGGACAACGATAACACTTTCCGGATCAAGTCCCTGGGCCACTTTCTGGAAACCGGCAAACGCGGCGGCACCGGCAGGCTCAGTAAACAATCCGGTAGAACTGGACAGGTAAGCTTGAGCCTGAATGATCTGGGTATCGGACACAGTCATCATCTCCCCATTAAACTGTTTGAGCTGGGCCAGGGCATGAATTCCGTTTCTAGGAACATCCACACAAATGGAATCGGCCACCGTGGATGTAGGTATATTTTCGAATTTTCCTGAGATAAAAGCACGGGAAATGGCATCGGAGGTCTCTGCCTGGACACCGATAATCTTTGGGATCGAATCAATCCGACCCAATCCCTTAAGATCCCTGAAACCTTTATAAATGCCGGACAAAATACATCCGTCACCAACCGAAACAAATACAACGTCGGGCGCCTGTCCCAACTGGTTCACTAACTCCAGAGAAACAGTTTTTTTCCCTTCAATTGTTAAAGGGTTATAGGCAGTGTTACGATTTATACCACCTTTTAGCCTTGAGAATTCCAGGGACATATCGTAAGCCATATCATAATTGCCATTAACCCGGTATACCGTAGCGCCATATTGCAGAGCCTGTATCAATTTTGCTGGAGGCGCAGTTTTCGGCAGAAACAGTGTTACTCTCTGGCCTGCCGCTGCCCCGACTCCCGCCATTGATGACCCGGCATTGCCGGTTGAGGCTAAGGTGATGTCCTGGATGTTAAACTTTTTTGCAGCCGCAGAAACCAGGAACGAAGCCCGGTCTTTAAATGAAGCGGTAGGGTTTAAACCGTCATCTTTGATAAAAAGGCGACCAAACCCCATGCTGCGCCTGATATTTTCAGGCTTCCACAGGGCAGTGTTTCCCACGGGTATGGGAGGAAAATATTCAGGCTCCACAGGCAGCATATCAAAAATAGTAAACTGCGTATCTAAAGTGCCATGAAGCTCAACTTCGAGAACACCTGTCAAAGGCTGATCTTTTTCCTGATGACGGGAGCAGACGGGACAGACCATACGATCCGGTGTGATCTCATAGGAAGCATTGCAAACAGTGCAGCGGTAACTGAAATCCATGGGTGAAAACTCCATTGGAGCATTGTTAACAGTAAACGGCTGCAGTTCCTTGGTAGCGGGAACCGCAGCCTGGACAAGTTGAGTTCTTACTGGGAGCCTATTTTACAGCTTCAAGGAATGCACCCATCATCTCTTTTCCATCATCACCAAATTTCTCGACGATCAGTGCTTTTACAGCCGGAACAGAAACTTTCCTGAACTCTTCTTTCTCAGCAGCGGTCAGTGTATTGACCTCCATGTTTTTGGACAATTCTTTAAGACCCCTGTCAGACGCTTCAATAACCCGTCCCATACCTCGGCCCGCAACGATGGCGGATTGAGCGGCATAGGTGACAACTTCTTTCTCGCTGTCGCTGAGGCTGTTCCAGAATTTATTATTCATAGTCCAGACATAGGGAGCAAAAATATGTCCGCTGAGGGTCAGGTATTTCTGGACTTCCTGGAATTTTGCAAAGGCAATGATCGGTACCGGGTTCATCTGACCGTCAGCAACGCCGGTTTGAAGAGCTGTATACACTTCCGACCAGGAGATGGCTGCAGGCTGACCACCCATGGCGGTGATTATCGCCTTATGTGTATCAAGACCCATGGTCCTGATCTTTACGCCGGCCATATCAGCCGGGGTGTGGATGGGACGTTTGGAGTTAGTTAATTGAAAAAACCCACCGGAATCGCCAAAGCCAAGAACATGAAGACCGGTTTTCTTCTCTATATCGGCGGCCAGTTTTTTTCCAAAAGGGCCATCAAACACTTCATACGTTTTACTGATATTGGGAAATGCAAAAGGAACATCCAAAACACCAATAAGGGGATAGACAGATGCAAATCCACCTACGGAATGGATTCCTGCTTCAATAACACCAGCCTTTACCTGCTGCAGTACATCCTTGTCTTTACCCAATTGTCCGCTGGGAAAGGTTTGAACCATAACGGAGCCGTTGGTTCCTGCCTCAACCAGGCTTTTAAATACAGTGGCCATGGCACCTGTGGGATTATCAAACGGATCATCCTTATTCAGATGATGCAATTTGATGGTTTTGGCCGCAATTGCTGTTCCTGTAAAAGCAAACATAACCGCAAGAAAAACAATTGAAAAAATTTTTACAGCTTTCATTTTAACCTCCTGACTATGGCAATAGTATTGCCAATTGTTGATAATATCCATTTACCGGTTTGAATCCTAATTTCAGACCGGGCCATGAATTGTTTGTAACAACTACATAAGTAGTCTTGGGATAAAGAGAGTCAGATCATCCCAGAATGCTACCAGAAAAAGTATCCCTACCTCCACCACCAGAAACGGAATCAGCGACATGCTGATCCTCTCAATGCGCTCACCCGTAACCGACGACATCACAAACAGACAGGCACCTACCGGTGGTGTCATCAGAGAAATATTCAACGCCAGAACGATCATTATACCCGCATGTACCGGATCCATTCCAATAGTTGTTGTCAGCGGCCCAAGCACCGGTGCCAGAATGATCAGTGCTGCATTAATATCCATAAACATGCCAACAATAAGAAGGAGGGCGAGAATCAGACCGATGATCACATTGGGATTGGAAGAGAGAAACAGGAAAAACGCAGCAATTTTCTGTGGAATCTGCATAAAGGTCATCCACCAGCTGAGGATGGAGGCACTGGCGATAATCAAAAAAACAATGCCGGTAATCCTGGCGGTTCGGATAAGCATCTCCACAATATCGTTAAAAGTTAATGCCCGATAAATTACCACACTGATAAACAAAGCGTAAAACACGGCAATAGCGGCAGCTTCTGTGGGGGTAACAATGCCAAAGAGAATGCCGCCGAGAATAATCCCCGGCATAAGAATGGCGAGAAAACTTGACTTGAACGCCCAGAAGATACGGAGCAGGCTAAAACGCTCCTCACTTTTAGGCAGGTTCAGCCGTTTGCCCAGACCCGCAATCACACCCATACAGAGCACACATATAAGGAGTCCAGGAAGAATACCGGCAGCAAAGAGACCCGCAATGGAGACACCCATAAGGGATCCGTAGATAACCATAAGATTCGACGGCGGAATAGTGGGCCCAATGATGGATCCGGCAACGGTAACGGCGCAGGAGAAGGGACGGGTGTAGCCTTTTTTAACCATGGCAGGCACCAGGGTGTTGCCAAAGGCTGCAGTGTCAGCAACAGCAGCCCCGGTCATACCGGCAAACAGGACGGAGGCAATCATATTGGAGTGGGCAAGGCCGCCCCGAAGATGACCCACCAGAGCATTGGCAAAGGAGGCGAGTCTTTCGGTAATTCCGGAACGATTCATGATTTCTCCCGCCAGGATAAAAAAGGGCATGGCCATAAACGTGAACAGATCCAAACCTTCAAAGTAGCGCTTGGGTGCCATCATCAGAAAATTCTCTCCCCCTATCTGGACGAGGCCTGCAATACCGGCAACACCAAGGGTTACACCAATAGGAAGTCCTATAAGAATAAAGAAAAAAAAGATGAGCAGAACTGTGATCATACTATTCCCCCTATTGAGTCTGTGACATACCTGCTGCGGATGGCTCGGACTTTCTGAACATGGCTGCAAAGATCTGAAACGCGGTAAGGGCTGAAGAGACCGGCACCGCAGCAAAAGGCACCACCATAGTAATACCGAATATGGTGGCAAATTGACCAAGACCCGCTTCTGTCATGCCTATACCGTACCAGCCCAGGAAAAGGAAAAATATCAGGCTGATAAGGTCAAGGCAGGTTTTCAGGATACGAATTCCCTTCGGGGGCAGAAACCGGTGCACAATATTCAGACCAATATGCTCTCTGTAAAATGCGCCGCAGGAAACCGCCAGAAGGGCAGCCCAGATCATAAGATACCTGGAAAATTCTTCAGTCCAGGTCATTCCCAGGTGCAGGAAGTATCGCTCAACCACCTCAAACCAGATAACCATTACCATTGTGCCCAGTAAAAGAGCACAAATACGCTCAACCAGCCAATTTACCCTGTAGGCAGTAGTGTCAAGCAGTGATTGGTCATTATCTTTCATTTAAATCTCCCTGGCAGGATTTAAATCCCGCCTAACGCCTTCCTGATCACTGGTTCTTCCGCCAACAATGATCTCGTATTCTTCGTATCCACTGTAGGAATCATCCTTCCAGTTGTCCAGTGTGCTAATATCTTGTAGGCAGAATTATCTTTGCGGGTTATACTTGCTTCTATCTTAGCCTGAATAAATCAGTACTTTTAAAATGCTTGGATAAGAGCCTTTGCGAAATAAACTTTCTGCCACAAAACGCAGAAAAAAATTTCTAAGGTACTAATCACTGCCGGAGTATAGTGTGTCATTTCAACTGAAACAAGGAGACTTTATATGAACGTTTTTGAGTTTGCAATGCAAATGGAAAAAGAAGGTGAAGCGTTTTACCGGGAGATTGCAGCCAAGACCAACAATCCTGGTCTGCAAAAAATCTTTAATACTCTGGCTGATGAGGAGGTAGTTCATTACAACATCTTCAAACAGCTCTTTGAAAAAATACCATCGGAGGCTTCCGAAACAAATGTACTGGATAAGGCAAAATCTATCTTTGAAGAGATGAAGGCTGCAGGTTCCTTTAATATCACCGATGAGACACTCCAGACCGACGCCTATAAAAAGGCCATGGAATCAGAAAAAGAAGCGTATACTTTCTATGAAAAAAAGGCTGAGGAAACCGACGATGAAGGGGAGAAGAAGATCCTGCTCACCTTTGCCAGAGAAGAGCGCCGCCATTACAGGCTACTTCAAAACGTACTCGAATTTGTATCCCGCCCTGATTCCTGGATGGCGGATGCAGAATTTGTCAACATGCAGGAAGACTGACGCCTGCGAACTGTGAACCAGTACTGCTCCCGGTCTGTCTCATGCCTGGGAAAGAGTATCGGCAACATATGATGGAGTCGTAAAAAGGTCA
This sequence comes from Desulfobulbaceae bacterium UBA2775, assembly GCA_002352445.1. GTDB lineage: Bacteria > Desulfobacterota > Desulfobulbia > Desulfobulbales > Desulfocapsaceae > Desulfomarina. The sequence goes on along the minus strand of DEIL01000210.1, from coordinate 31,559 downwards.
TTCAAAGCTCCAGATGGCTAAGTCAAAACAAAAAAGGAGATCATTATGAAATTTAAGTTATTGTTTTTCATTGGTGTACTGTTATTAGCCGTTTCAAGCTCTTTCGCAGCAGACAATATAACTCTGACTTTTTCATCGGTAAGTGTTCCGGGTGACGCACACACAAAGGCGATGGAGGTATTTAAAACAACCCTGAAGGGGGTATCTGGTGGATCAATGGACGTCGATGTTTATCATTCCGGTCAGCTCTTTTCCCAGGAAGCCGAACTTGCGGCAGTGAGGCGGGGAACGCTTGATTTAGCCTATACAGCCGCCAGCTGGAATGCTGAATTCGTCCCCTACCTGTCAATGCTGGGTGCTGTATATACATTCAGTGGTTATGATCATATGACGAAAGTCCTTAATGGTGAAATCGGTAAGAAAATTTTTAACGATGTTGCCAAGGCAACCGGTGCCAGGCCACTTGGTGCTTTTTACCTCGGTACCCGTCAACTCAACCTGGTTGAAAAAGTCGGCGAAGTCCGTCATCCGGACGACATGAAAGGTGTTAAGCTACGAACCCCCGGCAGCCCCACCTGGCTCGCCCTTGGTAAAGCTCTTGGCGGCAACCCCACTCCAATGTCGTTTTCCGAGGTTTATATGGGTTTAAAAACAGGTGCTATCGAAGGCCAGGATAATCCTCTGCCTACAGATAAGAACGCAAAATTCTATGAGGTTACAAAATACATTGTTCTTACTGACCACCTTGCAGATTCAGTATGGCCCACAATTAACGAGAAAAAATGGCAGTCATTCACAGATCAGCAGAAAGGCTGGGTACTGGAAGCCATTGAAGCGGCACGTAAAGCCTGTGATGACCAGAATCTTGAAAATGAGGGAAAACTGAAGGATTTCTTTAAGAGTAAAGGACTGGTGATTATTGAAAATCCTGATAAAGAAGCTTTTCAAAAATATGCCAAGAATTCCTATTTAACCGAGAGCAAGAATATCTCAAAAGACTGGGATCTCAAGATATACGATGCAATACAAGCTGCAAAATGAGCATTGAAGTTCTAGCCCTATTCATAGACAGCGGAGCATTGCCTGTCTATGAATAGGGCTTTTTAATAACACAGGCCCAAAGGAAGTAAATATGGGTAGCACCACCAACGTATTTAAGATAATTTTCTTATTCAGCTTAGATTTAGTTGAAAAATATATCCCCATGGTGGTTTTCCTTGTCCTCTTTTTTACCTTTATCCTCCAGATATTCTGCAGATATTTCTTAGTACCGCTTACCTGGCCCCTTGAGTTGACACTCATATGTTTTCTTTGGGTGGCCCTGCTCGGAGGACTCTATGCAAAGAGAACGAATTCCCATGTGGCTTTCACCATGGTCTACGATGCGGTCGGCCCGAAGATGCAGCGCTTCATGCGGCTAACCGGGAACTGTATGCTGTTTGCAGCCTTTTGTATTGCCCTCTACCCTTCATATGACTACGTCATTTTTATGGGATTCAAGAAGTCAAATGTTTTGAGAATTCCAATGGATTTTGCGTTTTTTCCCTTTGTTGTTTTCCTCGTGTTCATGCTGGGAAGAACGGGCAGGGATTTAGTGGATGATATCGTTGGGCTTTACAGGAAAGACCTGTAAAATGAATCTTCCCCTGATCGTCTTTATTACAAGTTTTATCCTGGTTTTCATCCTGCGCATACCCATTGCCGCCGGTATGCTGATGTCTTCCATTTTTTATTTCTCGCTTGCTCAGGGGCCCATCGCAGATGTCAGCATGGTGGCAACCCAGTTCCTGACAAGTCTTAATTCAAGCTTTGTACTTATCGCAGTGCCTCTGTTTGTTTTTATGGCAGAAATCATGAATTCAGGCAAGGTAACCGACATGATTTTTGATTTTGCCGCGACTATTGTCGGCAAAAGAAAAGGAGGGCTTGGTCATGTCAATGTTGTTGCATCTATCATCTTCTCCGGTATGACCGGGTCTGCCCTGGCTGATGCCTCAGGACTGGGAATGATGGAGATCAAAGCCATGAAAAAACATGGTTATGACGACGGGTTCAGCTGTGCAATTACCGCAGCTTCTGCGACAATAGGTCCGGTTTTTCCTCCCAGCATACCAATGATTTTTTACTCAATGCTCTCAGGGGCATCAGTGGGGGCACTCTTTATGGGAGGGATGGTGCCCGGACTCCTGGTAGGCCTTGCTCTTATGACTTATATCGCCTATATCGCTAACAAGCGCAACTATCCGCGGGGAAAGACAGTAATATTAAAAGATCTTCTGCTCATCACAATTAAAGCGGCACCGGCTCTTTTTTCTGTTGTGGTTCTTCTTGGCGGGATCTATTCGGGAATTGTCACTCCGACGGAAGCCGGAGCGCTGGCATCACTCTATGCCATACTTATATCCGTATTTGTCTATCGGGCGATGGGTTGGAACGATTTTCTCCATGTTGTCCTGTCCACAGTAAAAACAACCGGAGTCCTGTCACTGCTTGTCGGATCAGCATATGTGTTTTCCTACATCGTTGCCATCGAGCATATTCCAGATACCGTTGCTGCCTATCTTCTTGGAGTTACCAGCAATAAATACCTGCTGCTGTTGTTGATCAACATCATTTTTCTTGTTCTCGGTATGTTTGTTGACACCATGTGCATCATTCTCGTTTTCATCCCCATTGTCCTGCCCCTGGTTTTAGAGCTTGGCATCGATCCGGTTCATTTTGGGGTCGTGATCACCCTTAACATGATGATCGGCTTATCAACCCCTCCATTCGGCATGCTGCTGTTTGTCGTTTCCGGGATATCAGGAACCCCTTTAAAGGCTGTAATCAAAGAAATTATGCCGATGCTCGTGGTACTTTTTGCTGTTCTTTTCCTTGTCACCTATTTCCCACCTCTGGTTACTTTTTTACCGTCGATGATGGGAATGTAGCAGGTCAGTTAAGCCGTTATATTACGATAACAGAAAGGTTTTATAGTCATGGAAAACATATATCTAGGCATTGATGTCGGAACCGGCGGAGTCCGGGTTGGCGCATTCACCCAGGATGGCCGAATGATAAGTAAAGGAGAGTGCTCAATCAAGACCTGGCGGCCCCGCACTGACTTTGTAGAACAGTCATCGGAAAATATCTGGCAGGCTACAGGAAAAGCGATACAAGGTTGCCTGTCTAAAGGTACTGTTGATCCTGCAGCCATCAAAGGAATTGCTTTTGATGCTACCTGTTCACTTGTTGCCCTCGGGCGCGGATTTGAACCGATTACTATTTCACCAACCGGAAACAACGAGCAAAATGTGATCGTCTGGATGGATCATAGAGCTACTGAGGAAACAGAGCTGATTAACAGTCGCAACCATTCGGTGCTGCAGTATGTTGGAGGAAAAATATCACCTGAAATGGAACCGCCCAAGCTGATGTGGTTAAAGAATAATCTCAAAGATACCTGGAAACATGGTCGTAAGTTTATAGACCTTGCAGATTACCTGGTCTATCGGGCATCTGGTAATGATTTTCGATCACTATGTACAACGGTCTGTAAGTGGACCTATCTGGGACATAAAGAAGACGGCGGCGGGTATGACCCCTCTTTTTTCAAAGAAAACGATATGGAAGAACTGTTTGTTAATGACCGTGTACCACTGGAATCACATCCAATCGGGGGACGTGCCGGTGAGTTGACAAAAGAGGCTGCGGCAGAACTCGGGCTACCTGCTGGCATTGCAATCAGTGTCGGAATAATTGATGCCCATGCCGGTGGCCTAGGGTCGTTGGGGGCCGCTCTTAATAGTGGCGATGTTGATCCTTTTAATCATGCTATTGCGCTTATTGGAGGGACATCGTCCTGCCACATGGCTGCCTCCGAATCACCGCGTTTTATCGATGGCGTATGGGGGCCATATTACGGGGTAATGTTTCCCGGTATGTGGCTCAATGAAGGCGGACAATCTGCCACCGGGTCGCTCATTGATATGATCATTCAAAATAATGGCTCTTATAACGATCTGGTCAAAACTGCTCAATCAGAAAAGATAGATATATATAGCTGTCTCAACCGTATCGTTGAAAAAGAAATAGCTCAGAACGGCCTGGAAATATTCAATAACCACCATATTCTTCCCTATTTTCACGGTAATCGCTCACCACGCGCCGATTCATCTGCCCGGGGAATGATGAGCGGTCTTAGCCTGAATCAAAATATTAATGAGCTGGCACTCTGGTATGGAGCGACGGTACAGGCAATATCCTATGGTACAAGACATATTATTGAAGCAATGGATGAGCAGGGATACGCTATTGACACAATCTATATGTCCGGCGGCCATTTGAAAAACAGTTTTTTCATCCAGCAGCAGGCAGATATCACCGGTTGTAGCGTAATTACACCTGAAGAGCCTGAAGCCGTGCTGCTCGGCGGGGCAATACTTGCTGCTTCAGCTGCAGGGGAGTACTCCAGCTTGAATGATGGGATGAAGAGTATGTGCAGGTCCGGCGCCACTGTCCAGCCTGACCGATCCACACATTCATACCATGAAATGAGATATGAAGTATTCCTTGAAATGTATGAATTTCAGACAAAAATCCATGCAAAGATGAATAATCTTATGAGCTCATAAAAACTTGGGTTCGTTGCTATCACGTCATTCCCGCGCAGGCGGGAATGACGGAAAAATTGCATATATAGTTTATACGAGTTCGTCATCAATCCGAAAAGGTGAACAATATGACAATCCAGGAAAAAACAATCTTTCTGATTTCAAATGGTGACTACCGGGATGCGGCATGTGAGATGTGCTGGCCCAGACAAAAAGAAACCATCGATATAGTCGATAAAGCCTTCCAGTTGCTTGGGTATAAGGTGAATGCCCTCCCTGAATATGATGAAAAACTCAAACATGGTTTTGTAACCAGACAGTGCTACGGAACCGAGATCTTTTCTAAGATAGATCCGGCCTCACCGGTTGTGATTCTGCTAAGCTGCTGGTCGTATGCGCATCACGTGGCAAGCGGGCTGCAAACACATAAAGGGCCAATCCTGCTGCTCGGAAATTTTGATGGAACCTGGCCCGGTCTTGTGGCTCTTTTAAACCATTCCGCAACATTAAGCAGGTTATGTGTGGAACATACGCGTTTATGGAGCGAGAGCTTTACAGAGGATCATGTGTTCATGGACAGATTGAAAGCATGGTGCGAGACCGGAGAAATTATTTATGAGACATCTCATTTAGCCTCAGCCGATACCCTGACAATTTCACCGGATGCCGATTCATTCGGCAAAGAACTGGCGGCAGAAATTATTAAAAACAAACGTATCCTGGGCCAGCTTGATCCCGGCTGCATGGGTATGCTCAACGCACTGATAAACCCTGCCAAACTCGGTGCAATAGGTATGCCGATTGAACTTTTGAACCAGTCGGATCTGGTTGCAGAGATGGCCGACGTTTCAGACAGAGAAGCCCAGGATCACCTGAACTGGCTTGTAGAGCAGGGCGCCTGGTTCGACTGGGGCGTGGATCAATTTAAGGATCTCGTTCATTCACAGGTGCTTGAACAGATGAAAATGTATTCTGCCGCCGCACGATACAGCCGGCGTTTTGGCCTGGCAGCAATCGGTATTCCCTACCAGATTGGACTTGTCAGGTGTGTCGCTGCCTCCGATCTTGCCGAAGGTATGCTGAATAACTCAGAACGGCCGAATGTTATCGACCCTGTCTCGGGTAAAGTGATTCAGCAGAACAAACCTATTATCCATTTCAATGAAGGAGACATTGGTTCTGGTGTACCCCAGGTATTGATGAATGATATTTACCAGCGCAAAAACATGGCTCCGGAAACGACGCTGCATGATATTCGCTGGGGACGTGAATATGAAGGGAAATTTGTCTGGGTTCTTGAGATTTCAGGGGGTGCCCCTCCCGCCCATTACGGTGGCTGGAAAAATGCCAGGGTCTATCGTCAGCCAGCAATGTATTTCCCGTTAGGAGGCGGATCATGCTCCGGCATTTCTAAACCGGGAGTAATCACCTGGGCACGGTTTTACGAGAGCTTTGGTGAGATCGGCATGGACTGCGGTATTGGTGAAGTGCTGCCCCTGGATGAAAGCGAGGTGCAGGAAAGATTAAACAAAACAACAGCCGAATGGCCAATCGCAAATGTTCATATTCCCGGCTATGACCGAGACCAGTGTATGTCTTCTCATATGTCAAATCATATTACCATTGGATATGGAGATATTCTCCAGGAACTCATCGCCACATGCATGCATCTTGGTATGCCAACCAGAGTTGCCGGAGATGTTAAGGATACGCTGAAATAATTTTATTGAAGGAGGTTTGTCATGGGTCGTTATAAAGGAATTATTCCGCCATTGGTGACGCCGCTGGCGGGAAGGGATAAACTGGACAGGGACGGGTTTGAGCGTCTGATTGAGCGGGTAATTAATGGCGGTGTCCACGGTCTTTTCGTTTTAGGTACAACCGGTGAGGCACAGAGCCTGAGTTATGGTTTGCGAAGAGAGGTAATCAGACTCGCCTGCAAACACACGAATGGACGTGTACCTGTGTTTGTAGGCATTACCGATACATCCTCAGTCGAGTCGGTTAAATTAGCTGAGGTTGCACATACCGAAGGTGCAAACGCCCTGGTATTGACAACACCATATTTTTTCCCGGCAGGCCAGCGTGAGTTAACCGGCTATATAGAGGATATGGTACCTCGCCTGCGGCTTCCACTTATGCTCTACAATTTCCCGGGGATGACAAAGGTCTGGTTCGAGATAGAGACCCTTAAACATTTAGCTGAAATCGAGGGGATTGCTGGTGTCAAGGACTCCAGTGGAGATATTGGTTACTATCGGGAACTCTGCAAATTGAAAAAGCTACGGCCTGACTGGTCAATATTTATTGGCCCGGAAGCTTTGATGCCCTTATCACTTGATCTCGGGGGTGACGGTGGAGTTTCAGGCGGGGCAAACGTTTATCCAAAGTTATTTGTCGACTGCTATGAGGCAAAAGTGGCAGGTGACAGCACCCGTGTTGAGAAATTATCACAAAAAATTGACGAATTTCAGGAAATATATACGGTGGGCAAGTATGCATCGAAATATATCAAGGCAACAAAATGCTGCCTTTCACTACTGGGTGTATGTGATGATTTTATGGAACAGCCGTTCCATCGATTTAACCCTCCCCATCGTGCGATAATCGAGGAGATCTTGAAAAAAGTGAATCTTGATTAATGCCTTACTGCCGAAACCATGTCATGAAAATCAAAGTGCAGAAGTGTTGGTTTAACATTAAATAGCAGGCTGTTAGTCTTTTAGGCTGAAGGCATTTAGGAAAAATCACACATCTCCTAACCGTCATTCCCGCGCAGGCGGGAATCCAGTACTACCAGCAAAGATGCCTAGATTCCCGCCTGCGCGGGAATGACACGGATTCGACATTACATAGTTGACACAAAGAGAATAAATGGATATTGTCCATAAAATTAAACGAACGTTTGAACAACAAGCTGGGATGAAAAAATGAGTGACAAAAAACAACAAAAACCGAATTCAAAAGAGAGAATTCTTCGAACCGCCATATCTCTCTTTGCCCGCAAAGGATTTGCAGAGACAGGGATGCGTGAACTCGCTGCTGAAGCGGAGGTGAACCTCTCCATGGTTAATTATTTTTTCGGCAGCAAAAAGGGCTTGTTGAAGGAAATTCTTGACGATTTTCTTTCGGGATATCTGGCCATTGCAAGAGAAAAATTGGCTGGCACAGGCGATCTGCATTCCAGGCTTGAACGATTCATCGTCAGTGCTGTGAACTATTTTGAGGCAGAACGAGACTCTTTGATCATCACCATCAGTGAGCTTCCCCATGATGACCCTGAGATTGTCGAACATAAAGCATCCTGGGCCGGACAAATGGTTGAAATCGTAAACCGGGAACTCTGCCTGCCCCATGGCGAAAAGCCAGGACAAAATATTCCTGCAACCTGCCTCGCTCCCATGCTTACCTCTCTTATGGCTTCCCGTTTTCTCTTTGGGCCACTCATGGAAGAGGTTAAAGCAGGCAGTTCTAGGGCTGTTAGTACAGAAAATTATACAAAGATGCTTGTTGGCATACTGCTGCAGGGAATTACGGGTGCTGATAACAAGGGTGGCGAGAGAAAGATATGAAAAGAACTCTATTAACACAATTTATATTTTTAACAATCTTGAGCCAGGCCATATTTGCATTCATTCCCGGGATGAGCAATGGACTCACCCTGGAAGAGGCTGTGGCTCTAGCCCTCGAAAACAACCCTGACCTGCAAAAACAACAGATGAATCGTGACTTAAGCGAAGAAGGCTTGAGTGGAAAAAAATCAGACAAATTTGGCAAAATTAACGTTCTTGCCTCCTACGGACATTACAATCTACCACGTACTCTGGCCCCATTAACTCCGGCGGCAATCTTTATGGATCCCACAGCTGTTCCCACCACAGTAGATCTCTTTACCACAGGTATAATGTATGAACTGCCCCTTTTCACCGGCTTCGCCCAACAACGCTCAGTAGAGATTGCAGCACTCGAAAAAGAGATGGTCGGAGCTGCATTCAAATTGAGCCGGGAGCAGCTTATCTATAATGTAAAAACGCTGTATGTAAATATCCTTTCCCTGCAAGCACAGGAAGAGGCACAACGAGAATACCACAAGGCATTGCAGAGACTTTATAACGACATTTCTTTGGAGGTCGAGATTGGCAGAAAAGCGAAAGTAGAGCAGTTAAAAGCGGCAGCAGATCTTGAAAGTGCCAGGGTCCAAATGCGGCAAACCAGCGGCAATATCAGGATACTGGAGGGTACCCTGGCCAGTATCCTGGGTCGCGACACGATTAACAGTTTGGTAAATTTCTCCATGGAAGTGTCCCCTGTCGGTAAAACTATGCCCAGCAAGGAAGTTCAGGAACTCGATCGATACCGCTCCGCCGTTCTTGATGTGGAAAAAAACACGAGCCTTGTTGAGAAGAGCAGTGCGGCCTATTACCCTCAGATAATTTTTAACGGTTTTTACGGCCAGAATTTCGGACCAAATGATGACTCCAACCTATATGAAGGAGACTGGAATAACCAGGAGGTTTGGCAGGCAACTGTGAATTTAAAATGGACTGTTTTCGACTTTGGCGGCCGCAAGACAGATCACCAGATGGCAGCCATACATAAACAGCAAAGCCTGCGGGAGCAGATAAAAACAGAGCTTGAATTGAAGAGATCGCTCAGTGAAGCGATCACCAGGATCGAGATGGCCATTGATAGTTTTTATTCTGCTGAAACCGAGCTGGCTTTAACCCGTGAAACTGAAATTATAGAGCAGACCCGCTTTGACAAAGGAGCCACGGATGTGAATGATCTGCTCTATGCAAAAGCCCGTAATCAGCTGGCCCTGAGCCGCTCTATTACTGCCCGGTACAGTTATATGAACAGTTGTTTTTATCTGGATTACCTGCTCGAAGATGGGGAAAGCAAATGAAAAAATTAATACTATTACTGCTGGTCATTGCACTGGGTATCAGTGGGGCGAAGCTCCTGAAAAAACGTAACCAGAGTATCAAAGATGCTCCTGTCCCAACGCCACTCACCTATCAGGTAAAAATCGTTTCACCAAAGACAGGGTTGCTGAAACAAACCCGTCCTTTTCTTGCCCGTCTTACCTCCCTGGAGACTGCGGAAATTTCTTCAAAGTTAAGCGGTTTGATAAAAGAACTGCCGGTCAAAGAAAATCAGGTTGTAAAAGAAGGCGACCTCCTGCTGCAGATTGATGATCTTGAAATTGTGTCAAACATCAAATCGTTACAGGTGAGCCTGAAAGCCCAGGAAAAGGATGTCCAATATACCAGGAGCCTCCATGAACGAAACAAGGCTCTTTATAAGGTAGGTGGTCTGGCCAGGGAGAAATATGAGGGCTCAGAAGTAGCCTATGGGGCCAAACAAGCAGCCCTTGAAGTAACACGACAGAAGATCATTGGTCTTGAAGTTCAGCTCAGTTACCTCAATATCAAAGCCCCTTTTGATGGAGTTATCGGCACCATTTTTTCACGGATGGGTGATCTTGCAAGCCCTGGAAAACCATTGCTCTCCATCAATTCTCATGGGCAGAAACTCACCTTCAGCTATGTGCAGGACGATCCTGCCATCAGGACAGGACAAAAGATTTTCCAGGACGGCTCGAAGATTGGTCAGGTCATAAGGCTGTACAGTGACGCTGAAAACGGCCTCTCAGTTGCAGAAGCTGCCGTTGACAACCCACTGGATATGCCGAATAACAGTTATCTCACCATCGACCTGCTCGTTTTTGCTGATAGTGGCTGCACTGTTCCCCTTAACGCTCTCCTGCGGACAAAAGAGAGTGCCCGGGTGATGATTCATGAGAACAAGGTGTTCAGATCCTTAAAAGTAAACATTATTGCCGAAAATAAAGCACAGGCACTCATTGAGCCATGTCCCGACTCTCCTGTGGCAGTAGCTGCCGGGGCCAAACTGAGTCAGTTACCCAGCTATGGCAGTGTAATGGTTCACAGGAGTGAAACGCATGAATAGCAGTTTTATAGAGCGTCTCCTCCAGCGGCCCTATTTTATCTATTCCTTTCTCGCTCTCTTTGTATTCCTGGGTATTGCAGGCTACCAGAAGGTTGACCGGAAGCTTTTCCCGGAATCAAACTACCCTGAGATCGCCGTGGTTATCATCCAGCCCGGTGGTTCGGCCAAAACTCTTGCAGCAAACGTTGCCGTAGTCGTGGAAGAGGAACTCTACAGCCTGGATAAAATTCGAAGAGTCTTTTCAACCACCATTGATGAAGTTTCCGTTATTCGGGCCGAATTTGAATACAGTAAAGATCTTGATATGGCAGCAAGCGATGTCACGGGTTCTTTAAATAAGATTCGCTCGGCCCTGCCACCTGATATCAAAGAGCCGCAGGTCCATAAAATTTCCGCCGCAACTGCTCCCGTTGTGGTTATCGGCATCAGTTCGGATTCGATACCCCTGCCTGATATCCGCCAGCTTGCTGAAAACCAGTTGCGCCATGAGCTTCTCAAGACCCAGGGCGTGGCCAATGTCGATATCTTCGGCAGTTATAAAAAAGAGGTGCAGATCATAATTGATAAGACAAGACTGGATCAATATGGCCTGAGCTTAAGCACTGTACTGGCAACGTTGCAGAGCAATAATAAGGATTATGCCGTTGGTTTTATCTCCAATGATAACGGCCGGTACCTGTTAAAGTCTCCCGGTAAAGAGGAGACAATAGAGGGTATTCGTGACCTTCAGTTGACGCCGAATATACGGCTGAGTGATGTGAGTAACATCTATTTCGGCCATTATGAAAACAGCTCAGGCTATTACGGTAATGGTCGGGAATCCATTGCTCTATCAGTTCAGCGAGGACTTAATGCCGATGTGCTCGGTACTGTTTCCCGGGTTGAGGAAAAACTGGCGAAAATTAAAACTGATTATCCAAATCTACGATTTGAAATAACAGACACTCAGAAGGATACCATTGTCCAGAGTACGGAAAATATGTTCGAGGCCCTGCAGGACGCCATTATCATGTCCACAATTGTTGTCTTTTTCTTTCTTGCCAGTTTTCGCCAGGTCCTGATTGTTCTTGCCACCATTCCGGTGGTCTATGCAACCACCATTGCGCTGATGTGGATCGTGGGCATCGAGTTTAATGTGGTGACCCTGACCGGCATTATCCTGGCTCTTGGTTTGCTGCTTGACGACACAGTGGTAGTGATGGAAAACATTGAACGCCACTATAAAGAGGGCGGCGACGATATCAGGAAATCAGTGCTCTCCGGCACCAGAGAGATCATGTTTGCCGATCTTTCCGGCACCGTCACCACAATGATTGCCCTGGCCCCCATCCTCTTTGTCGGCGGCTATCCCCAAACCATTTTCCGTCCCCTTGTGGGGACCCTGCTTCTGGCTCTTACCGCCTCCTATATTATTTCCATCACAGCAGTACCTCTGCTGTCACTGAAGATACTGACCATGGAACATCCCTGGGTTATGCGGCTTGAAAATTTTTTCCACAGCATAACCGGCTTTGTCATAGATCAGATACGCTCCTTTTTTTCCGTAGCTGTCAGTTTAGCATTGCGTAGTAAAATTGCGGCTGTAGCCTATTTTATCTGCCTGGCCTTACTCTTTGCAATAAGTGTACGGGGGGTAATGCCCACGGTGGGACAGGAACTGATGCCCCCCATGGATACCGGCGGGGTGAGGGTCAATATCGTTACAGACCCGAACCTGCCGATTGAGGCAAGCCAGCGTATCATCGAGGAGGTGAACACCATACTCACTGAAAATGGCCCCCTGCTTCGGCTCTCTTCAGCCATCGGCAGTGAACCGGGAGTACTCAGCATCGGCAGCGGTAGCGGCACAGATCATATTGCCATTACAGCTACCTATGTCAATCGTTATGAACGGGATGAGACTATCTGGGAAATTGAACATCGGCTGCGACCTCTTCTGGCCCGAATTGACAATATAAAGAGCCTTGAGGTCGTCGATTTTGGTGCAACTGCCATGGCAAGCATCAGGGCAAGTGTTGATATAACCCTCTCCAGTCCGAGCTTTGCTGATCTTGAAACTGCAGGGAATCTGGTAGAAAAAGTTCTCTATAAAACAAAAGGTCTGGTCTCTGTAGCCAGAACATGGCACAACGATAAAACCGTATATAACCTTGAGATCGATCAGGCACGCACCGCTATGTACGGCCTCAAAAGCAGTGATATTGCCGGGCAGCTGCAGGCAGTTTTACGGGGAGCAATGGTTGGTTCTTTCCCCCTGCAGAACAGTGTTGATTTTGGCGTGCGTGTATGGCTTCCTGAGGGGCAGTGGGACAGTGTGGAACTCCTGCAATCCACCCTGCTCGACTCCCCTAAAGGTAAAATTCCCCTGGCAGCCATCGCTTCTTTAAAGAGCACGCAGGAACCGGGAATTATCACCCGGGAAGGATTGAATTATACCCTTAATGTATATGGATCGAGAGAAAAGGCAGCCATTTCTCATATTATGGCAGATTTTCAAGAGGCGTTTGGAGGAACAGAACTGCCCCTATCAGTAACCATGGAACAGAGCGGGGATGTCAAACAGTTTAAAAGCGCTGCCGGAAGAATGGTTGCAGCCATCGGTTTTGCGGTAATCCTTATTTTTTTCACCCTGATTGCTCTCTTTGACAGTATCAAGGTGGCAATAATGATCGTCCTTTCCATTCCGCTGACTATTATCGGTGCCTCGTGGACAAACCTGATCCTCGACTATCATGTCTCCATGCCGGCCATGATGGGCTTTATCCTTCTCTCAGGCATCATCGTCAACAATGCGATTCTTCTTATTCATTTTGCCCAGGAAAAAATGGCGGAGGGCCTGGATAAAAAAGAGGCCATGCTCGAATCAATACATATCCGCACCAGGCCGGTATTGATGACCGCTTTTGCGGTGGCCGCAGGAATGCTGCCTGTCGCCCTGGGCTCTGCAATCGGCCTTGAACGTCTGGCCCCTTTAGGGGCAGTGGCAATTGGCGGTCTTATTGTCGGTACATTTTTGACGCTGCTCTTTATCCCTCTTATCTTTATCATGGTAACAAAAGAGACAGTGTCGTAAAAACTACCAGTCGTCCTCCGTTTTTTTACCCTGAGCCTGCTTCTGCTGATCAGCTTCTTCCGCCATGGCTGCTGCAGCCCCAGCCTCCAGCGCCTTTTTTTTGGTCTCTTCGTCAACCTGAGTTTCAGGATGATCAGCCGGGAAATCGACAATAACCTTGCGGTGGGCATAAAAAATTCCTTTGCCATTCAGTGCCTCGGTAATACGCCGAAAGGCTTCCCGTTTGATCATAAACTGTTTACCGGGTTTGGCGGTAAATTTGACCCTGATCACCATCACGGAATTGGTGATTTGATAAACACCCTGAGATTTGATCGGCTGGAGAAAATCGTCACCCAGCTCTTCATCTTTGAGCATCGCCTGACCAACTTTTTTGATGATCTTTCGTACTTTGTCGATGTCGGTATCATAGGGAAATTCAAGGGGAAATTTGATAACAATACCGCCGCGCATATAGTTGGTTACTGCTCCAAGATCGCTATGGGGCACAACCTGGAGCATACCGAGATGATGGCGGAGCATAACGTTTCTGAGAGTAATTGCCTCAACGGTACCTTTAATTGAACCTGTCTGTATATATTCTCCAATCCGAAAGGCATCATCAAGCAGGAAGAAAAACCCGGACAGCACATCGGAAACAAGCTTCTGAGCGCCAAAGCCGACTGCAAGACCGAGAACCCCGGCCCCTGCCAGAAGCGGAGTGATATTGACACCGAGGGAGGAAAGGACAATCAGGATAACCATAACAACAAGGATGGAACCGATCACCTTGCGGAGCATCGGCAGCAGGGTATGGCTGCGCCCCGTCGGACCGCCCCCGCCGAATTCATCATCGACATCCTCCTCTTCTTCTGTAATCTCGGGAGTTGCCTCTGCAATTTTTCTCTCGATAAAAGATGAAGCAAACCGCCAGAAAATAAGAGCCAGGGCAAGAACGACGAATGAATTAAATATGGCTCTCACAGCCTGGACTGCAAAAGGTATATGGTATCCCCAGAGGTAAAGCATCCAGGTTGTCAATACCGCAACAAGGAGCAGACGAAGGACCGCATTGGCTTTTGCCACAATAGCCTTCTTCCGGGCTTCGATCTCATGGGCATCTATCGTTTCCACTATAATGTTTTTGATATCACTCTCCGGCTGTTTGCCAAGGCCAAGCGATTCGACAACAGATACGATGAGATGTTGACCCACATAGCTTAAAATAAAATATATGGGAACAATGATTAGACTTATAATGAATGAGCCGTTCCTGACTGTCGACTCTGACAGCACCTTACCGAGAAAGATAAACCAGGCGATAAAAAGGTACAACAGTGCAGGAACATGCCAGTAAGCAGCAAGCTGCTCTCTAAACCAACTACTGTTCTCCGGCTCAATCGCAGCCTGCAGAGAATCTGACACCGGTTTTCTCAAGTACAGAACCAGGGCGGCAAATATCGCCATGACTACAGAACCCAGGACAATAGCTACCCATGCAATAGTCTGGTCGAGGGCCCCCAGTTCCCTGACTAAATACATGAAAAGCCTGCCTGAGAGGAGCACCACAGCCGATGTGACAAAAACACGGTGCAGCGGCTTTACAAGGGTTTCATTGAATTGGACAGGGCGGATATCGGCATCTTCAGGGGCAAAGATAATTTTACCGACAATTAAACTTATCATAACGATGAGCAATGTTCCCAGGATGAACTGGAATACCATTCGCCCCTCGATTGTGATATTTCCCCCAAGGAAGAGAAAAATAACGGTAGTGGAAATTGCCAGCAGGAGCAACCCTGCCAGAGCGGGGAGACTGCGCATAAAACCAGCCCAAAAACATGCCAGACCGTCATTACCCGGCGGGGCAATCTGTTCAAACCTAACAACCCCCTTTCGCGCTATTCGCTTAACAGCAAAAACAAGAAAAAAACCAACGCAGATTGAGAGAATCGATCGTAAGATGACATTCAGCAGCCCTAAAGCCCCCTTTTCTCCTCCGGCCGATTTAAAAATACGGGCAATGTCACCGGGAACCATTGAACCAAAGGCTATGACGCTGCTGTTTTCAATTTCATCAACTTCATTTTTGTCCAGCATATGCAGCCATCTGGAGAGAAAAGCAGTTCGGGACTGCTCTGAGTTGTCTGCAGAATAGTCGGTGATCTCACCATTGGTATCTGCTTCCTGGACTGGGACAACTTGCTGCTGTTCAGTTGCTTTTTCAGCCGGTTCACTGCTGCTGTGGGACAATAGTGGAAGGAAAAATAGACATGTTGCCAGGGAGGTCACAAGAATAAAGAGTTTACAATTCATTCAAATTCTCCTGCGGGTGTATAAATTTTTTAGAGGCTCCGGCCTAAATAACAAAGGTGTTTTCTTTTGATATCCACGATATTAAAAGAAAACACCTTAAAAGCAAAGAATCTTTTAAAACCCGAAAAAACTCTTTAAAGATTGTATGATTGTCCCTTTATTTCAGGTAGTCCTATATCAATCCTTCGGAATACGGATTTTCTGGCCCACGTAGATTTTATTCGGATCCTTGATCACCTCTTTATTGGCCTCAAAAATACGCATATACTTTGATCCGTCGCCATAGAATTTCTTGGCAACTCCGGAAAGGGTATCACCGGAGACTATCTCGTAGTATTCAACCGTCTCTGTTGCTGCAGGAGCAGTAACGTTATCATAATTCACCTCACTGACACCATTGACATTACCGGCCATCAGTACTGCTTTTTCCAGTGCCTCAGCATTTTTAGCTTCTCCACTGAGAGACACCAATCCGTTATCGACACTTACCTGCAGATCATCTACCCCGGGGTTATCTTCCTCAATATACGAGGTAATTTTATCCGATGCCTCAGCTTCATTGTGAAAAAGCTTATTGCCAATACCCTTTGCAAAACTCAGTAAACCCATCTTGTTCTCCTTACCCGAATAACTCGGTGTTTTTAAAAATGCTTGAATAATTCCTGATGCCGGCTATGCCCGCATCTCAAAAGCTACATCTCTCACCACAGAGTGCACAGAGGACACAGAGAAAAGAATTTCTTTTTGCTTTCTCTGTGCTCTCTGTGTCCTCTGTGGTTTAAGATTTCTAAGGACTAAACACCCAGTGTACGTTCAATATGATCCGTCACCTGCGGATGCAGGCCAAGACCTTTCCCCAACTGCTCCATATACTGCTGTTCCGCCCGTGTATCCACTTCAATTGCCAGCAGGGAGGCAGCATAAATCTGAGCAGCCATCTCCGGGTCTCTACCTGTCGAAGCAACAACCGCATTCATATCCATGGGCTTGTTGGCCTCAGTGGTAAAAAACTCCTTTTCCTCCCTGGTAAGGCCATCCTTCTCCAACTTGCCGACAATTTTTTCAATCTCAGTCTTATCGATGCGACCGTCAGCCTTGGCAGCATTAATCATTGCCTTAACAATGACCTCGGCATCCTGCTCAAGAGCCTGCTCTTCCTGGGGGGTCTGTGGTTCCAGCAGTGCCCGCGGAGGTCGCTCCGGAGCCTGCCCTGCCTTATTTAAAGCAGAAAATGCAAGGGAGGCCAGCATAGCAAGACCACCGCCGCCAACCGCTCCCCGGGCGGAGCTTCCGCCCCCGCCAAGCAGGGCACCGGCGAGAGCTCCAAGTCCGCCAAGAGCAGCCTTGTTACTTCCAAGTCCGGAAAGTGCCTCACCAAGCATTCCTCCAAGTCCACCTGCTCCTGCCTGAGTGGCCTGGGAAGCCTGCCCTGATTGGGAACCACCAAGCATTTTGCCGAGACTGCCCATGATATCATCGAGGGAACCACCTGATTTGCCGGCACCAAGTGCATTTGACATACGAGAGCCGCCTGATTGCGACATGCCCTGTTGCACCATTGATCCAAGAATATCCATAAAACCTGCCATATTTTCCTCCATACTTGTGTTATTTTTTCTCAGTTAAGCACCCCTTTGAGGGTGTTTGTACTTTCAAAAAATTCTTTCTAAAAAAGTTTACGAATCCGATCATATCCCGCCTTCAGTTCATCCGCGGCTTGACTGAGCGCTTCACCCGCTTTATCGGCAGCCTTGCCGGCAGTCTTGCCCGCCTCATCGGCTACCGGCTGGTATTGATCCAAAAGAGCGTGCCATTTTTTATCTATCTTCTCCAACTCATCTTTGGCCTCCGCCTTGCCGAGATGGGCTTTGAGGTTGATTTCATCCCGCATCTGCTCGATGGCATCTTTCATCGTTTCAAATCCACTTTTTTCTTCTGCCATTTTCTTTCTCCTTTATCACTTTAATATTTACGCACTATGCCTACACGTTCTCCAACACTTCACGAAGGGCATCCTCATTATCCTTGGTGAGGGAAGTCTGGAAGACCTTACCTTTACCGGCAAAAGAAGCAAGACGCTCCAGCACCTTGTCACCGGTAGATTTTTTCACCAGAACAAAGAGAGCGGAACACCCGGGCTTAAACGATTCTGCCATCGCCTTCATTGTCTTGTCATTAATGCCGATATCGGCCAATGCCCCGGAAATAGCCCCGGCACCTGCTCCCGCAGCCATACCGATAAGGGGATTCAGAAAAACCAGGCCGATCAGCATACCCCAGAAACTGCCGCCTACAGCTCCGGCTGCTGTCAGATTAACTGACTGATGAAGTTTTGTTTTGCCCTTGTCGTCTTTTGTCACGACCACAGCGTCTTCCATCTCAATCAGGTATTCTTTCTGCATTTTCGCTAGCTCGGCCCGCATCTCAAAGGCAGTTGCCTCGTCCTCAAAAGTCACTACTACAAGATTGCTCATTTCTTACTCCTGATAAAATTAATAGTATGATTGATACCCTCAACGGGGCCTAGCATCAGAACGACAACAACAGTAACCATTATTATCAAAATTACAAAATAAATTTCTACGAGAGATATGATCAGCCAGACACTCTTCGCAACCTTTCGATCAAATCTTTATACCAAATCATGCTATTCCACGATTCCCTGACTTTGCTGATACATATGCACATCCTGCTGCGGAAATGGAAAAGAGATCCCTTTTTCATCAAAGGTAAGCTTGATTTTTTCGGTCAGCTCGAGGCGTACATCCCAGTAATCCGCGGTCTCTACCCAGGGACGAACAATAAGATTAACACTGGAATCAGCCAGCTCGGAAACAGCAATGGTGGGAGCCGGGTCTGCAAGAACCCTCTTGTCATCCCGGACAAGATCTTCCAGAGTACTTTTGGCTTTACGTATATCATCATCATAGCCGATGCCAACAACCAGATCGATCCTGCGGGTGGACTCAGCATTAACATTAGTGATAACACCTGCAGTGATACCACTGTTTGGTACGATAAATTTCTGGTTGTCGGGCGTTAAAATAATGGTGCTGAAAATATCGATCTGCTGCACCGTGCCGCTCACTCCACCGGCTGTAACAAAATCCCCGACAACAAATGGCCGGAACAGGATCAGCATGACGCCGGAAGCAAAATTAGACAGAGAATCCTTGAGGGCCAAACCGATAGCCAGACCGGCAGCACCTAAAATAGCGAGAAAGGAAGTGGTTTTAATACCCAGCTGGTCTGCGGCGGCAATGATCACAGCAGTCAGCAGACCATAGTAAATGAGTTTACCCAGAAAACGGGATAAAGTGTCCTGGACGCCCCCTTTGTTCATGGCCTTTCTGCCAATAGATGCAATCCACATGGCCAGCCAGCGACCGATAACCAGGATAACAAGTGAAACAAGTATATTCGGGCCGTTAGTAACAAGCCAGTCTTTAGCAATCTGCATGTATTGCACATATTTGTCAGGATCAAGTACATCCTGTGGGTTAGATGTATCGACCATCTTGGTTGGGGCTTCCACCTTGGTTGCCTCCTGGGCGGCTTTCTCTCCTCCCTGATCGGCAGCCGTGTCACCGGCAGCATAGGAAAACACCGCCACGGTGCAGCAAAATAGTAGTGCCACGGCACCGGTACTAAACAGTTTCATCAAGTTTCTCACATTCAAAACAGACTCCTTTCCAAATTTTTTTTGTTTCATGTTTGACTTCTTTTTATGGATTTAACGCAGGCAGGCTGCATTTTTCTATGGTTGAATTTTGGTGTTTAAGTTTTTTTCGAGCCCGCTGAACAGCTGTATAGAGTAACTCTCCAGACCATTGCTCCCCTTGTTTTTCTGCATAGAGTGCTGTTTCAAGTAACCCTGTCTCTTTATCAAGCTGCGGATCGGCTGCCAGCATGGAAAAACATGCCAGACTCCCTGTACTGCCGGATAATCCGCTATAATCGAGCCAGTGGAGGAGAGCCTGGATGGTAGCCTCAGCATCGTGGGACCCCGCAGCCTTGTGGAACTGTTCAAAGAGCTTATTTTCTTCGTCCATTGGTTGTGAGCTATGGCGCTGCTTTTTACGGTGTTGCAGAAAAAGAGCTGTGACAACAGGGGCTGAAAAGAAAAATAAAGCCAGCCATTTCCAAGGAAAACCACCAGGAGTTGCCTGGGAGGTCTCTACATGACCTTCTTTTTCCAGGAGGGGATTAGCGGCCACTGTAAACGTCATTGCTTCCAGAATGACATTCTGCAAAGTCTCAGTCTTGGGATTCCACCACTGAATACCCGTTGCCGGAATGGTGAAAGTCCCTGTCTGTTCACAGACATAGGTGATAGTTTCAACCCGCTTACCGGTGAACTCGCCACGCTGCATCTGATCTTCCACCCGGGGCTGTTTGCTATACAGACCAAGGCGGTCAATCTCCGCAAAATGCAAGGGAGGAAAAGCCATCCCGGGCAGATCCTCGGCGGTCATGGTGATTCTTCTGGTAAAAGCATCGCCGACCTTAGCCTTGCCGGGGGCTGGTTCCCAGTGGTCGTCAACGTGGAAATTGGTACTGGTAACCACAGGTCTCCCGGGATCAATATCGGGGATTTTTTCGACTGTAACCTGAAGTTCACTGGTCATAAAGAGCTGCTCAGCAACCTTATTATCTGCCCCGCGAAAACCAAACTCCACCTCAAAGGGTGGTAATATTAAAATACCTGCACGTTGGGGAAAGAGGGTTATTTCATGTTGCTTAAAGATATAGGAGACACCGTCAATTTTTTCGGTGCCGAGCAGAGGACGGTCTTCACCTTCCATGATGAGCATACCGGAGACCCCGGGTAGTTCAAAACGGGTTGATCCGGAAAAAGATGTGGTGGTATAGAGCTTTACATAGAGCGTCTGCCGCTGTCCCTGCCAGATCTTTCCATTCTTCTTGAACTCTGTCTTGATAAAGGCAGGACGTGTCTCTGCAAAAGAGAGACTTACGGACACAGGCAAAAAAAACAAAAAGATGGCTGATATGAGAGTACGTCTATAGACAGTCATTTTTCTTCTCCTGTCTCCTGCCCCATCACATTCTGGTACGAGAACTTGGCCCGCAGGAAATCTGCAGGTTTGGTATCTACGCGCCGTAGCCAGATGGCCCGCATCTCCTGATCCGATAACTGTTCCCCACCTTCGATGATCTCTTCTTGATCATCCGAACCTTTCCCAGCTCGTTTATCAAAAACAATCTCATCCGCCTCAAGTTGTCCCCCAGTGCCTCCGGCATCATCTTCGGGAGGCTTCATTTTTTCTTTACGCACGCGAGCCAGGGCAAGGTTCTCTTCCGCTTCCAGCCAACCATGTTTCAGGGACAGCGCTTTTTCATATCCTGCGATGGCAGCATCGTAATCTCCTGACATAAGTTGGGAATTAGAGCGGTTATAAACAGCTTTCACGGAATCATCTCTACCAAAAGCGGCAGCTGCAGCCTTGAAATCACCGTTTCGATAAAGAGCTGTTCCTCGCTGCATTGGTTCCTGATAAGCTTTTGCTGCACCCTTGAAGTCATCTTTGGTCATCAACAATCTTCCCTGCTGGTCAGGAGTGAGAAAAAGATCAGCCAGCGACCAGTTGACGGTAGAGAGGGCAAACATAAATGATAAAACAATCAGTGCCAGGATTACCGGACGAATATATTTTTGCAGATTATTCATAAACCACGATCCACCCACGCCTGGAGAAAAAGAGTGCCAACAAAAGCAGCAGGGGCAACAGCCGGTAACCGGCATCCTGCCAGCGTTCACCCTGATTTTGTTTTGCAGCTAAGATGCTGGTTGTAATACGGTTCGCCAGTTTCTGAACATCCCGATCATCGGGAGATACAATGGTCAGGTCACCACCGACAACATTCGCTGCTTTTTTCATTTCATCCATATTCAGAGCAGGGGCAGTCGGACTTCCTGAAGGAATGGTGACACCCTTGTCGGCTGCAATTGCGTATATATGAACCGGAATTGCTGATGTATCATGAAAACCCTTGATCTCACCAATCTGATCCTCTGCAATCTGATCCGCGATCAGTAAAATGGATCCGGAGATTTCCGCTTTTGTAAGTATTGAAGCTCCCAGCTTAAGGGCTTCGGCTGCAGCATCGCCGTCTTCCGGCATAATCTCCGGAGTCAGGGCCTGGCTGAACATATCGATAATCTTTGGATCTACAGTAAGCGGCATGGTCAAATGAGCGCTGCCGCTATAAGCAATGAGTGCAGTTTTGGCACCAGGCCGCAACTTGAGCAGATCATGGATTTTTTGCTTGGCCCGTTCAAGTCGGGATGGCTGAATATCCTGGGCCAGCATAGTCGGGGTAACCTTCAGGGCAATGACAAGGCCGGCACTATCTTCGGCGAAAGGAGAAGGTTCCTTCTGCCAGGATGGTCCGGCCAGGGCGATAATACCCACCAGCCAGAAAGCAGCCAGCAGATAGACCGGCCGCAATTTCCCCTGTTGTTCCCTGCCCACCAGCAGATGCTCAAGCAGATGATCGGCAATGAGTGACTGCATCCCATGTCTTGAGTTCTGGGATCGCAGCGCGTACCACAGCAGTCCGGCTGCCGGGGCGAGCAGGATTAACAGCCAGGGGCGGAGGAAATGGAAGTTGGTTAGAATTGTGGACATGAAATGAGAAAACTTAAAATTTAAGTTAGACGTTGGACGTTCGTGTTTTTGCTAGCACGCACCCCATGCATCAACAAGCTCAACAAAACAGCAATCCCCAGCGGCCAGAAATATAAATCAATCCGGGGTCTGTAACTCACTGTTTCAATATCATGGGTACTTAAGGCATCAATTTTATCATATATTTTTTCCAGCTCTTTGCGGTCATACGCCCTGAAAAATTGGCCACCCGTTGTCTCGGCAACGGACTGAAGGGTTTTTTCATCCAGCTTTTCTTCACCCACGGCCTGCGGGTCGCCCACTGCAACACTATAGATAACAATACCGTTGTCAGCGGCAATCTGTGCCGCCTTAACCGGTTCTACCTTGGAGCTGGTATCATTTCCGTCAGTGAGTATGATAAGCAGTTTATCTTTAACCGTACTCTCTTTGAACATATTAATGGCCAGGCCGATAGTATCCCCAAAAGCGGTCTTGGGGCCTGCCATTCCAACCTGTGCCTCAGCCAGCAGCTCACCGCAGAGATCCAGGTCTTCAGTAAACGGGGCCTGAATAAATGGAACTGAACCAAAAAAGATCAATCCCACCCTGTCGCCTTTTCTCCGCTTTAAAAAATCATCCAAGACTTCTTTGACTGCAGCCAGACGATTAATCTTTTTCCCTTCCCTGGAGGTGAAATCCTCGGTACTCATGGAACCGGATAGATCCACAGCCAGCAGAAGGTCACGACTGGGAACCTCCTTGATTACCGGTTGTTCAATCCATTGCGGCCTGGCGAGAGCAGCAACCAGCAGACACCAACAGAAGCCAACGACAATCTGCCGTAACAGTGGCTGTTTACGGACAATGGACCCACTGCCCGGCTCCTGTCCCGACAGATCCGCCAGCTCATCAAAAAAGGGCGTCTGTATCGCCTGTCGCTCCTCCTGGTACGGTTTGGTCAATTTGCGCAGGATCAGTGGCAGAGGAAGGAGGAGGAATATCCATATGTAGCTGAAGGAGAACATTTTTTATTCAGGCTGAAGGCTGTTAGGCTGTAGACTATTGGTCTGCTTTGTTACTCTTTCTCATAAAAATCACTTCATAGGTTCTGTTCATGGCAGCCTGATAATAGAAGCCGGCCATCGCGTCTTTTTCCTGATAATAGAACAGCGTGTAGGTTGACCCTTCATACCCTTTGTCCTCGAACTTAATAAAGAGTTTAATCAACCCTTTTTCTCTTGAAATTGCTGCCTGTTCAACATGGATAGGCCTTGGGTTAAAGTACTCCACCTTTGCCTGACCATCCGGCTTAATATTATCGACCTTGATAAGATAGCCACCATCAGTTCGCTGCCATTCACCGGCAATAACACCAAGGTCAGGTATTAGTACGGATGTAACATCTCCATCTGCATATGCAGGCGGCAGCAGACAAAGCAAACAGGTTGCAGACAACAGCAAAAAACAACTCATTCGTCGAAGATAGTTCATAGTATACGTTTCCCTACGCTTGATAAACTCGTTTAAAGGTCACTCGAAGTCTACGCTTATCGGAAGTTACAGATGGCTAAGTCAAAAAGTTTGATATACAAGGCGTAGTGTTTTTGACAGGTACTTGGCTATACATGTGGTATGCCAAGTACCTGTCAAAAACCTACAACGCAGGAGATCGGACTTTTTACGACGCCATCACGCTTGATGTTTATTGATCCACAAGTGAACTGCCCTAAGCAGTCCGGTTACCTGTTCCCTGGAAAATGCTGCAAGCTTAGCTGGCGACTGGTAGGGGCAATCGGATAACAGTTTCCCCTCGCCCCCGGTAAAAACATCTGTAGACCCGGTTTTGTCGAGAAAGGTGAGCCAGTCAACTCCATCCAGTGAAGCGACCCGGCTTCTTCCATAGGCAGCTATGGCTGTACGTTTAACAAGCTGCGGTAATTGAACCAATATCTGCTTATATCCAGCGCTGTCTGCCAGTCCTTTTTCAAGTTTGTCCAATTCAATCAGTGCTTCACGTCGGTATGTGTCGCGCTTCCAGGCCAGATATCTCTGAGCAGAAAACCAGCTGAACAACAGCAACAGACTGAGGCCCAAGGCGTACCAGCCGGGAGCTGGAGGAAACCATGCGACCGGAAGGGGAGCAATGATGTCGTGAAGGTTTTCCAGGCTGCCTGGATCAGACATATTCATCGGGACCCTCTTAAAGCAACCTTACCAGTTCTTGGCGTTTTACCAGGTACATATCCCAATACTGTTCTTACCTGTTTGGCAACATCTTCAGCAGTATGAAGAGGTAAAATCGGCACACCGAACTTTACCAGAGCATTGGAAAGAGTTTTCAAACGACCCTGCAGAAATTCTGGAAAACGCTTTCTCAGGCGATTTTCTCCGGAATCCAGCAAAATCTGGCTACTGCCGTCACTTATTACAAGGGTCGCATTTTCCGGCAACTCTCTGGCCAGTGGATCGTATACCGGTAGAAGCATCACATCGTTATGGTTGCTGAGTTGTTTGACATGGTGCAGACTTTTATCACTGAGGCCGGAAAAGTCGCTGATAATGCAGATAAGGTAGTCATGGCCGGCCAGATGTACGGCTTTTTCCAGTGCCAGATCAAGCATTCCTTTATTGGAGAGGATATCCTTGTCAACAGACAACGCATTATTCTGTTCAACAATCCGCTGAAGAATCTGCATAACTGTTTTTTTACTGCGCCGGGGTTTTACTTCTCTGATCTCGTGATCGTTGAAAATAATTGCACCGACCTTATCTCCGGAGTCGACCACTCTCCAGGCTGCAAGGGCAGCAGCTTCAGCTGCGGTGACTGATTTCATATTGACCTGAGAGCCGAAAAACATGGAGATACGCTGATCAACAAGCAGCAGTACCGGCCGTTCCCGCTCTTCAGTGTAGACCCGGACGTAAGGTTCACCACTTCGTTTAGTTGCCTTCCAGTCCATGGTGCGAATATCATCCCCCGGCCTGTATTGACGCAGCTCCTCAAAATCCAGTCCACGCCCCCGCAGCCGAGAGCTATGACGACCGGAAAGGAGGCTATACACCGGCTGCCTGGGGAGAAAACTAAAACCTGTTGCCTGATTCTGAAGGCGAATCAGGTCCTGGAGGGTGGTGTAAACTCCGGGGGTATTGGTGTTTTTTTGGATTTGCATAGCGCAGCTATTTATTAAAGGACGAACGTCCAACATCCAACGTCCAACTTCGAACGATTAGACCCAACAATTTATAAATGTGTAAAAAGGCCATCTTGAATTCAAAATGAGTTTTTCAGTATAACAGTTGATCGTTTATCGGTTTTGTTGTTCAATGTTGAAAGTTGGACGTTGGATGTTGGACGTTCGTCTTCTCCCTACGCCACAGCCACCAGCTTAACAATCTCATCAACAACCTGATCCGCCTCCATCCCCTCAGCATTTGCCTCATAACTGAGAATCAATCTATGACGCAGACAATCATGGACAACAGCACGCACATCATCCGGTGTAACATGATCCCTGCCACCAAGCCAGGCGCGTACCCGTGAACATTTATCAAGAGCCAGGCTGCCGCGCGGACTGGCACCCACTTCAATTAACCGGGCCAGCTTTTCATCATATTTTTCCGGGTAGCGGGTGGCGCTGATCAGGCTGACAATATAGCGTTCGATATTTTCAGAGGAGTAAATCCCGGCAATCTCCTTGCGGGCGGCAAAAACAACATCCTGGGGAATGGCATCCTTTTCTTCCTTTTGCCCTCCACCCTGTTCACTTCTCACCAGCCGGATGATTTCAAGTTCTTCTTCATCTGTTGAATAATCAACCCGCACATGCATCAGAAAACGATCCATCTGCGCTTCCGGCAGCGGATAGGTTCCCTCCTGTTCGATTGGGTTCTGGGTGGCCAGTACCATAAACAGCGGTTCCATTTTATGGGTCTTACCGGCAACTGTTACCTGCCGCTCTTCCATGGCTTCGAGCAGTGCTGCCTGTACCTTGGCAGGTGCCCGGTTAATTTCATCAGCAAGAATAAGATTACTGAAGATGGGGCCGGGCTGAAACTCCAGCATATCCTTGCCACCGGAGCTATGATACATTTCGGTGCCGGTGATGTCGGAAGGAAGCAGATCCGGGGTAAACTGGATGCGTGAAAGGCCAGCCGCTAGATTTTTGGCCATACTCTTTACTGCCCGGGTTTTGGCAAGGCCTGGAAGCCCTTCAAGCAGCAGATTGCCATTGGCAAGAAGCCCAAGTACCAGACTGTCAATTACCGGCTTTTGCCCGATAATCGAGTGCCCCATGCGGGATTGAAGTTCCTGAATTGAATGAAGTGCTGTCACTGTTTTTTCCTGGTTAAAAATAAAGTGCCACACCCGATTATAGCAGTCGCTCGGGTATGGCAGTTTGTTGAACACATTTCAGGGAAAAAAATTACCCTTTACTCTAATTAATGTGCTCCCGGATCAGCCATCTTCTCCATCACCTGCTCCAGGTTGAAACTGGCTGCCTTCTGACGCGGTGGAAATTCCTTGAAAGTTCCCAGGAACTTTCCGACAAAGTCCTGAGCCGGAAGCAGCAGATAAACTCGATCCAACATCCAGTCATAATAGGTGTTTGAGGTGAGCTGGGCACGCTCATAAGGATCCCGTCGCAGGTTGAAAATCAACGGCACCCGCAGTGTAGTAAAAGGATTTGACCACAGTAAAAAGGTTCCTGTAGCCCGTTGTTCCATAAAAACCGCCTTCCAGTCATTATAGCGCAGTGCTGTCAGATCACCATCGTCTGAGAAATAGAAAATTTCATGCCGGGGCCCCTGTTCTTCCTGACCTGTAAGATAGGGCAGAAAGTTATAGCCGTCCAGATGGACCTTGTAGGTACGATCGATGGCAGAAACACCACCCGCTTTGAGTTTGGCCTTGATATCCGGTTCACCGGCTGCAGCTAAGAAAGTGGGCAGCCAGTCCATATGGTGCATGATCGCATTGGACCAGGATCCGGCTTCAATCTTGCCTGGCCAGCGAACCATGGCAGGCACACGCCAGCCGCCTTCCCAGTTGGTGTTCTTTTCACCACGGAATGGAGTCATGGCTGCGTCGGGCCAGGTGTTCATATGAGGACCATTATCGGTGGAATAGAAGACGATGGTATTATCAGCAATGCCAAGATCATCCAACACCTTCAGGAATTTGCCTATATGCATATCATGCTCTACCATACCGTCGGAATATTCATCCTGACCCGAGATGCCGCGCAGTTCTTCCTTAACATGGGTGCGAAAGTGCATACGGGTTCCACTCCACCAGACAAAGAAGGGTTTACCCGCTTTGACCTGACGCTGGATAAAGTCAATTGCCGCATCTGCAGTTTCGTCATCTACAGTTTCCATACGTTTTTTTGTCAGGGGTCCGGTGTCCTCTATCTTGCCGTCAGCAAAGGAGTGAATAACTCCACGGGGACCAAATTTCTTACGAAATTCAGGATCTTTCGGATAGTCTTCATTTTCAGGCTCTTCCTCGGCGTTCAGATGATAGAGGTTGCCGAAAAATTCCTCAAACCCATGATTGGTGGGCAGCATCTCATCCTGGTCACCCAGATGATTTTTGCCGAATTGACCTGTGGCATAGCCCTGGGCCTTGAGCAAACCGGCAATAGTGGGATCTTCTACTCGCATTCCCTCCGCAGCACCAGGCAATCCAACCTTGGAAAGACCGGTACGAAAAACAGACTGTCCCATGATAAAAGACGATCGCCCGGCGGTACAGGACTGCTCACCGTAATAGTCGGTAAAGGTCATGCCTTCCTCAGAGATACGATCAATGTTCGGGGTCTGATATCCCATCATACCATGGGTATAGGCGCTGATATTGGATTGACCGATGTCATCACCCCAGACGACCAGGATATTAGGTTTATCAGTTGTTGCCGCATGCACCAGTCCTGCAGATAAAATCACTGCAGATACTGCCAATCCAGCAAATATTCGCTTCTCCAATCTCATGTTATCCTCCTGTTATTGATTTCCAGTCTAATGACTCACTGCTTATGAAGAAAATGATAGTAGTAATGACTATTAATCACATGACAGTAAAACACCTTATTGAATTTGTCCAATGCAATCGTATCAGTATTATGATATCTTTTGCAGTCTCGTAACAATTAGATAGTAGATGGTTCAAACTGCAGGAGTTTCCATTGAGCAGCAGCCTTTTCCTCCACTTCCGGCCCCGACGGGTACCTAAAGATGCCCTTCGCTTTACTCTCACCTGGGGGTTGGGCGGTATGGCGGCCCTGATGATTGTCCAGCAGCTTCTGACCGGACTGCTACTGGGCTTTTTTTACGAACCGGTACCGGTTCGGGCTTATGAATCGGTACAGCATATTCAGAACAGTATTTTTCTGGGCGATCTGGTTCGCAGTATGCATCACTGGACAGGCCATTTTCTGGTTGTTGTCATCGCCCTGCACCTGCTTCGTATCTTCTTTAATGGTGCATTCTATCCACCCAGACGCCGCAACTGGCTCGTCGGCCTTGCCATGGGCGTTCTTATCCTGACGGCCAACTTCAGCGGCTATCTGCTGCCATGGGACCAGCTATCCTACTGGGCTGTTACCATCGCCACCTCCATGCTCAGCTATGTTCCTCTCATCGGTTCATCTCTGCAGGAGATAATGCGGGGCGGCCCGGAGGTTGGCGCGGCTACTCTGCAACTCTTTTATTCCATCCATACCACTTTTGTCCCTGTCTCTCTTTTCCTGCTTATGGGATATCATTTCTGGTTTGTGCGAAAAGCCGGGGGAATTCTGGTTCCCAAGAGAAAACAGAGTGGTGAGACGGAAAAATCTACCTCTGTCCCTGCGATCCCTGAACTGCTGGTGCGGGAGATGGCATTTGCCGCCTTGGTAACCTGTTGTATTCTTCTTTTTTCAATGTTTATTGATGCTCCCCTTGGAAACATGGCTAACCCTGAGCTGACTCCGCCAACCGTCAAAGCGCCCTGGTATTTTCTGGGAGCACAGGAACTCCTGCTCCATGTTCCTCCGATTTTTGCAATCTGCTTTCTTCCTCTATCCATAGGTCTTTTCCTTACCCTCCTCCCCTTTACCAGGCAGAAGGATGGAAAACCCACCACCCTGATCAAGACGTTGTTTATTACAGGAGCTCTATTCATGTTGATACTGACGATAACTGGTATATGGTTCCGGGGGCAGGGGATGACGTTGGTGATGCCATGGTAGAACCTCCTTCCCGCCGAAGATTCCTGACAAATATATGGGCAGGTCTGGGAGTTGTTGCCCTGCTGCAATTTCTTGCGGGTGCGGCTTTTTTCCTTACCTCCGGCAGAAAACGAACTGGTAAAAAATCGGCACCGCTCCTTGAGGCCGGTCTGGTCGGGGACTTCCCCACCGGCTCTGTCACCCTTATCAGAAAGGGAAACCTCTATCTCACCCGGCTTGAGGATGGCGGCTTTCTGGCAATTTCCAAGAAATGCACCCATCTGGGCTGTGCGGTTCCATGGATGGCTGAACGGAAACAGTTTGAATGCCCATGCCATGCCTCCATCTTCGATATCACCGGGGATGTGATAAAAGCTCCTGCCCCAAGAGCCCTGGATCTCTATCCGGTAACCATTAACCGCGATATGATCACCATAGATACGAGCAACCCTCTCCGGCGCAGTGGATTTACGCCTGAGCAGGTTATCTATCCAGAGGAGCGCGGATAAGAGCATGCAGCAATGGAAAATCACCGGCCTTATAGCCACCCTGATCATTATTTTTGCCCTGCCTCTCTATATGTTCATGCAGCTGCACAGACCACCCTCTACAGAAAAAATTGAAGCAGCTACCTTTGTCGGCAGTGAAGCGTGCTCCAAATGCCATAAAAGGGAATATGAAGAGTGGCAGGAGTCGCACCATGCAAAGGCCATGGCTGTTGCCGACGATAAGAGTGTCCTTGGTGACTTTGATAATGCAACTTTTGAGAACCAGAGTGTTATCTCACGTTTTTATCGTAAAGACGGAAAGTTTCTTGTCCATACCCAGGGGCCGGATGGGAAGATGGATGATTACCAGATCAGTCACACCTTCGGCTGGTTCCCGTTGCAGCAATACCTGATTCCTTTTCCAGGGGGCAGGATGCAGTGTCTGCCAATCGCCTGGGATGACCGGGAAAAAAGATGGTTCCACCTCTACCCTGATCTAAAGCTCGATCCTGAAGAATGGATCTACTGGACCAACCAGGGACAGAACTGGAACTCGATGTGCGCGGACTGCCATTCCACCAAGCTGCAGAAAAACTATAACCCAGACACCGATAGTTACAATACGACCTGGTCTGAGATCAGTGTGGGTTGCGAGGCCTGCCATGGAGCCGGATCACACCATGTTAACTGGGCTGAACTGCCGGAAGCTGCAAGGGTTGAAGGTGCTGACGGTCTGCTTGTCCGCACCGGTGGAATAGATAACCGTCAGCAGGTGGAACTCTGTGCTCCCTGTCACTCGAGAAGATCGATCCTGGGAGACTACACTCACCTGCAACAGGATCTGCTCGATACTGAAACCCCCAGACTCCTTGAGGAGAGACTCTACTACCCCGATGGCCAGATCCTGGATGAGGTCTATGTATATGGCTCCTTTGTCCAGTCAAAAATGTACGCAAATGATGTGCGCTGCTCCGACTGCCATAATGTTCATAGCATAAAACTTCACCACGAGGGAAACTCACTCTGCCTGCAGTGCCATCAAGCCTCACTTTATGACACTAAAGCACATCACTTCCATAAAAAGGAGGGGGAAAAAGGAGAGCCAATCCGTACTGCCGAAGGAAAAATTTTATTTGAGGTTGGCAGCGGCACCGATTGCGTCCAGTGCCATATGCCTGGCCGAACCTATATGGGCAATGATTACCGACCGGATCACTCCATTCGCATTCCGCGGCCGGATTTAAGTGTTGAACTGGGTACACCTAACAGCTGCAACCGCTGCCATATTGACAAGACCA
>DEIL01000085.1 GCA_002352445.1 Desulfobulbaceae bacterium UBA2775 | reverse complement strand
GTGTCAACCATACAATCTAAACTGCAATGTAGTAATTATAAGAGGGAATCATGAAAAAGTAGCTGAATCTTACACGTAAGCAACTTTTTTGGTGGCTTTTTTTGTGGGTATATGTTCATAGTGTTTCATTGTGGGTATATGCTTATTTGAAAGTGGGAATTTAAACTATTAGAGCAAAAATCACAAAACAGTAAAATCTCAAATTTTCTATCGCTGCTGACTTCCAGCTTAAAAGATTGGAAACTTCAATTGTTAAAGGTGAGAAAAATGACAAATCAAACAGAAAATGGCGATATGAAGTTATTTAAATTTTTCAGTATATTTATTGGCGTTAGTCTGATGTTTTTGGTTCTTGTCCTTTTGCTGGGTGGTGTTGTTAAGATAACATGGGAATTCCAGGAATTTAGTACTGTAGTTGATTACTACTCGAATCTTAAGGGTAACGAGTATTTACTTTGCGTACTGTATCTTGGTCTATTTCCGCTCTATTACAGTTATATATTTAAAAATTGAACCAGTGTCATGTCTATAAATCACTTTATTACTATCACTACTCGATGTCTCGTGAACTCGCTAATCGGTTGTTCTGTAAATTTAATCCTCAACATATCACGTAGATGTCTGTGATTAAATTTTGGGGGTATTTATGTTTATAGTAAAACTCTTCATCTCTGGACAAACACGAATTAGTAAGTCTCTTCATATTTAGTAATGAAACTATATCAAGTTGAAATGGAAACCTCGAGAAGGCAGGGGGAGTGAGGAAATGAGAGCAATTCCCAAACAGTGTTTAGCAGGTGGAAGTGTTGTTGTTTTTGTTTTTTTATTTGGGTCAGTTAAGGCTTCGGAAAATGCTGACAAGGTAACGGAACGGTTTCATACGGTTGTTGATTTTTACACAAATATCAAGGGAATTGAATATGTCTACTGTGTAATTTATATAGCACTGTTCTGTGTTTTATATAGCTATCTATTTAAAAATGAAAATAACAAAACTACAGGAGGAAAAAAGGAATGAAAGCATTTTTAAAATGGTTTTTTACATATATTACCGCTTTCTTTTTCATATTTTATTTTTTTCAATCAGCCAATGGGTTGCAATCGACCCCCCCGGAAGGCATTAAAGTCGACCAATCACAAGAAGATGCTCCTGCTCCCAAAGTCCATATTCACGATCTTATGCCGCAAATGGTCGTACTCGACAGCATGGCTAATCTGTATGAGCCTGTCGAATTTGACCATGAGATGCATGCGGTTGAAGTTGGCTGTGCTAAATGCCACCATCATATAGTCGAACATACTGATCAGAATTGTACTATTCATAATGTTGTTGATCAAACAAATGATCCCTTCTGTGCCAGATGTCACAAGGGTTGGTTTCCTGGCAGCCTGGATAAAGCTAAATGCAAGGATTGCCATTCCCCTGATCGCTTTACTGCAGATTATCTCAATGAGATAGAAAAAGACAAAGATATATACCATCGTGATAACATTGGCTTGATGGGAGCATATCATAATCAATGTATGCGCTGCCACGTTGAAGAGGGTATCGGCGGATGTCAAGACTGTCATGTACGGACCGAGACTGGTGACAAAGAATTTCGTACTGACGCCGGGTCATCGGATGGCACGAAAAAATCATCCAAAGACGGCCATTGAAATTATAATAAACGATGAAAAAGCTTGTTGCAGTAAGAGGAGATATATATGAAATCGCTTAATCGTAGAAATTTTTTGAAAAGCGGCTTTGCAGGCGGTGCGTTGGCAGCTTTTCTCGGTAGAGAAAAACCTGCCCAGGCACGGGAGTTCAGCGGCTATACTAACAAGGGCACGGGTGTACTCGTCGACCTGAGTCGCTGTGTCGGCTGTCGAAGCTGCGAGGCAGCCTGCAACCGTGAACAGAACTTACCAGAACCAGATGTTCCCTTTGATGATTTTTCCATTTTTGATATGGAACGCCATGGAGGTCTCAAAAGACGCACCTCGGAAGGTGTATTTACGGTTGTGAACCGATATAACCCGGAAGAACTCGACCATCCGCTCTTTCGCAAATTTCAGTGCAATCATTGTGAGGAACCAGCCTGTCTGACATCCTGTTTTGTCAACGCTTATACGAAAACGCCCGAGGGAGCGGTCATGTACAATCCCAAAGTCTGCGTTGGCTGCCGGAACTGTATGATCGCCTGTCCCTTTTATGTGCCGGCATACAGTTATTCCAAGGCTTTCAACCCTATCGTGGAAAAATGCATCATGTGTTATCCAACCCGTCTGAAATTTGGTAAACCTCCAGCCTGCGTCGAGGCGTGTCCAACAGAAGCGCTTACCTTTGGATCCCGTGTAAATGTATTGAAGTTTGCCAAAGAACGTATCCGTCAGCATCCTGACATATTTGTTGACCATGTCTACGGAGAGAAAGAGGTGGGCGGCACCGCTTGGCTTTATATTTCCCCTGTAGATTTTAAAAAGATCGGTTTTGACATGAACCTGGGCCATGAACCCATTATCAATTATGTGAAGTCGTTTCTTGCCACAGTTCCGATGGTGCTCACCATCTGGCCAGCCCTCTTTGCTGGATTCTATCGATTGGCTAACCGTAAAGACGGATTGGAAAAAGAAAAAAATGAAGGAGCACGGGAGGAATCTCAATCATGAAACGATATACTGCAAAAGGTAAAATTCCTGTGGCTTCATTGACCAATGAAGACGGGAAAACACGTTACACTATAGTCAATAAGCTTCTGCTCGGTTTGTCGATTCGCGAATATATTATTCAAGCTCTGCGCAATCCGATGAACTGGCTGCTCTGCGCGATCTTTGCTGTTGGTTTTCCGATGCTCATTGGTCGTTTTTTCAACGGATTGGGCTCTGTTACCCACGCTTCGTATGATTATCCCTGGGGTCTTTTTCTTGGAGTAGGGCTCTTTGCCATGGTCCCCATGTCTGCCTCGGGTTTTATGCTGGGAACAACGGTGGAACTTTTTGGCCGTAAGGATTTCAAACCCATCGAAAGGCTTGCTCTTTTGAACGGTCTGCTTGGCTATTTTTTTGCTGTGGTTTTTTTATTGGTTGATCTAGGCCAACCGTGGCGTCTGGTCTACCCCATGTTCGTCTCGCTTGGGCCGGCAGCTGTTCTCTTTCTCGTTGCCTGGCATGTTGCGACATATCTTTCAGTGCAGGTGGTCGAGCTTGTACCCGCTTTTTCTGAGTGGATGGGATGGGTTAAGCCCAAAGTGGTTGTTAAAAGTATGATTCTTGGATTGACTGTTGCCGGTATTATTCTCTCAACCCTGCATCAAGGTGCCCTTGGCGCTCTTTTTAACTATGCTCCCGGCAAGGTGCATCCGCTCTGGTATTCTGCCCCTTTTCTCTGGTTTCATTTTTTGTGCTCCTCAATATTTGCAGGGCTCTCCATGGTGATTGTTGTCAGTACTATCTGCAAAAGGACCATGGCCTGGCGCTGTGATGCCAACTTCCTGGATAACCTTGATGAAATTACCTTCGGACTGGCCAAGGGATGTGTCATGGCACTCTCCACCTACCTTATCATCAAAATCATCGCCATCGCCCATGACTCTGACTGGTACTATCTCCTAACCGGATGGGGAGCCTGGTTTCTGTTTGAGTTGATAATCGGCACGATTATCCCCCTCGTTCTTTTCACTTTTGGTATCAAAAACAGGATGGCAGGCCTGATACGCTTTACAGCACTAATCACACTTTTCGGCATAGTGCTTAACCGGCTCAACACCTCCTTATTCACTTTTAACTGGAAATTATATCAGGAGATTCCTCATATAAAGGAAGTGATGATCACAATTACTCTCTATGCCGTCTTCATTGTAACATATAGGTTTATCCTCTACCGACTACCAATTTTATACACCTGGCAAAGTTCTGAAAAAGTCAAAGAAGAGGCTTGATGAATTGAGTCCGAAAAGCGGCAGATAAACGCAACCTTCGACCAGGGGTATATCCGGGAACACACATTCTTGAATATGCCCCTATTTGTTGCCCGGTACATATGTAACTGAAGTTGGACGCTTTTTAACGGCAGTGATTTAAGATCAGCCAGAAGTAATCCTAAATTTTCACAACTCTTATACGTACCATTTTACACAATCCCATTCCTCAAAGATGTTCTATTTGTCTGAGTACTTCATCAGACTTTTTACGACGCCATCAAGTGTGAGTGTTTCAGACTTTCTTCCAACCTGTCTTCGCGGGGATGATGTGTGAAATCATCTTTGAAAATATTGTGAAAGACGAGAAACTTGTAAATAGTAGGAGATGATGATAGGATCAGTGCGAAATAATTTAACTAAAAACTTAAATGGTTTCGTTTTCAGGTAGACGTTTGTGGTATGTTGTTGTGGTCCGGTGATTTTTTTGGCAAAAAAATTGCGCAAATAGAATTTTTTTGTTGTTTTTTGTTTCGGTTTTGCCCATAAATAAGGTGTGTTGCTAGAGTTTTTGTTGTGCTGAACTCGTAAGTCAGGGCGCTGCCTTGGTACTTTGCCTGGTTTATGAGTATCATTTTGAACGAATGAATGCTTTTTTCGGCAATGGAGAAGTTATTTCATATTCTGCGTCAAATTCACTGAAGGAACAGGATCTAATTCATGGAAAAAGTAGAGAAGGGAAAGACTAGGGTTTTAAAAGGATTCTTTTTCATTTTGCTGTTCATTCTTGTTATGAGCGGACAGAGAGCCATGTCCATGAGTGACGAGGATTGTCTTGAGTGTCATGGTGAAGAGGGTGCCACGGCAGAAGAGTCAGAAAAGTCTATTTATGTGGATGCCGAAATCTTTGCCCATTCCTCCCATGGCGAGGAGGGGTGTATTTCCTGTCACCAGGACGCGGATGTTGAAGAAGACGAACATCCGGTTCCTTTAGCCAAAGTAAGCTGTGAAGAATGTCATGATGATGTCGCTGAGATGTATGATAACAGCCTGCACGGCAAGGCAAGGGAAAGGGGGGATGATCTGGCCCCGTACTGCTTCACATGTCATGGAAAACATAATATCCTGTCAAGTGAAAACCTTGATTCAACCACCAATGTATTCAATATTCCACAAACCTGTGGAAGCTGTCACCAGGAAGGGACAGCAATGACCAAGACCCATGTTATTTCAGAGCATAATATTCTGGAAAATTATTCCATGTCTATTCATGGTAAAGGCCTTCTGGTTGATGGACTGAAGGTTACAGCCGTATGTACCAGCTGTCATACTTCACATAATCTGTTGCCTCATACCGACCCTGAATCCACAATCCATCGTGACAATATTGCAGCCACGTGTATGCAGTGTCATGCCAATATTGAGAAGATACATAAAAAGATTATCAGAGGCGAACTCTGGGAAAAAGAGCCCCAGAAAATTCCTACATGCGTTGAATGTCACCAGCCTCATAAACAGAGGAAAGTGCTCTATGCCGATAGTCTGCCCGATTCGTATTGCCTTGAATGCCAC
This sequence comes from Desulfobulbaceae bacterium UBA2775, assembly GCA_002352445.1. GTDB lineage: Bacteria > Desulfobacterota > Desulfobulbia > Desulfobulbales > Desulfocapsaceae > Desulfomarina. Next base: position 9,482 of record DEIL01000085.1, on the reverse strand, counting down.
AGCAATCCAGACCTGATAAAAGTAGGCCACGATGGGGGCGCCATAAGCTTATATGTGGATGTGGAGGAGTTTGATGAATTTGAAGGTACGATGCATAAAAAAGAGGGTATCAGTTGTGTAAAGTGCCATACAAATATGGACAATTCCAGGGAAATTGTCTGTCAGGATTCTGGGCCGGTGGACTGTTCGTCATGTCATGCCAATCAGGATCTGTTTTATAAACAGAGTGTTCATGGTAAGAAACTCGCAGAGAATGACCCCAACGCTCCAAGTTGTTCCGATTGCCACGGTAAACATAACAATATGTCAAAACAACGGGTCGATTCACCTACAAATGCCAGAAATGTCCCCCAGCTTTGTGCTCAATGCCATAGGGAAGGAGAAACGGCCGCTATCCGAACAAAAAGTGGTGAGCATAATATCATCTCCCATTTCAGCATGAGTACCCATGGCAAAGGCCTTGAAAAAAGAGGCCTACTGGTCTCAGCCACCTGTACAAGCTGTCATACAGCTCATTCTATTTTGCCGGCTGCCGATCTTGATTCAAGTGTTAATCGGCATCATATTACCGACACCTGTGCGACATGCCATTTTGGCGTTGCCAAGCAGTTTGAAGGATCTGTACATAGTCAGCAGATGGCGGGTGATAATACAGAAGTCCCTGTATGTAACGACTGCCATTCGTCCCATGAAATTGAGCGTATTGATCAGTCCAATTTCAGAAAACATATATTTGACCAATGTGGAGATTGTCATGAGCAGGAGTCACAAAGTTATCTTGACAGTTATCATGGTAAAGCATCCCTGCTGACAGGTGGTGAAAGAGTGGCAAAATGTTCTGACTGCCACGGTGCCCACGATATCTTTCCCGAGAGCGATCCTAAATCACTCCTCCATGAGGGAAATGCTGTGGAGACTTGCAGTAAATGCCATCTCGGCGCGAATGCAAATTTTACCGAGTATCTTACTCATGCATCACACCATGATAAAGAGAGATATCCGGAGCTTTTTTATACTTTCTGGATAATGACTACTCTACTTACCGTAACGTTTTTTATTTTTGGTCTACATACGATACTCTGGTTCCCACGCTCATTGAAAGAACGCCTTAAAAGAAGGAAAGCTGAACGAAGAAAAGAGTAGGTTATATCGTGATTAGGCTTTTCAGTGAATGAAAGAATGTCTTTTTAAAACGGTCCCTCCAGGCCGACAGAGGAAAAGGGAAGTTGAAATGAGTGAAAAGGAAATTGTATACGTTCAAAGGTTTAGTGTTTTTGCCAGAGTACTGCATTTTACCGTGATTGTCAGTTTTATGACCTTGGCAGTGACTGGTATGGTTTTGAAGTTTGCAAGTGAAGATTGGGCTGGTGCCATTGCTGATTTTTTTGGAAGTTTCTGGGTTCTCGGCATCCTGCACAGGATTGGTGCGATTTTCACTGTCGCCTATTTTGTCTTACATTTTGTTTTAATCTATCAGAGTTGGAAAAAGACCTCAAAATCACTGTTAGGTTTTCTTCTTGACAAGACAGTTGGCATGGTTCCCAACCTGCAGGATGGTAAAGAAATAGTCCAAACGCTTAAATGGTTTGTCGGTAAAGGACCTATGCCACGATATGGCCGCTGGACATACTGGGAAAAATTTGATTATTTTGCTGTTTTCTGGGGTGTTGCAGTAATTGGGGGTACCGGATTTTGTCTCTGGTTCCCTGAGATGGTCACCATTCTAATTCCCGGGATCTGGCTCAATGTAGCTACCATTATTCACAGTGACGAGGCTCTACTGGCTACCGGTTTTATTTTTACTATCCATTTTTACAACACTCATATACGTCCGGAAAAATTTCCCCTCGACAAGGTGATTTTTACGGGAGCTATCACACTTGATGAGTTGAAGCATGAGCGCCCACGAGAATATGAAATGCTGGTGGAAGAGGGACGTCTGGAAGATATTATTTGTAACAAGCCCCCCAGATGGCTTGTGTTTTTATCATATGCTTTCGGATTCAGTGCCCTGATAGTTGGTGTTTCTCTTGTTGTTGGAATTATTTATGCCATGGTAAAGAGTGTCTTTTAGTGCCTTACGCCAGAACTTCTGTAAGAAAAAATAAGAAATCGAGAAAGGTCGTTTAAAATTATATGGCTGAATATATTTCTATGGCACTTATCCAAGCATTCTAATATTCCGATTTATTCGGGTTAGTACCATATGGCTATCACTGACAAACTACCTTTACATACACGACTGGGCACATATGCAACTGTAATACTGATAGCTCTTCTGAGTTTTTTCTTACTGCGAAATTGTGTGAGTGCTGTTTATTATGGTGCAACAGTTAATGAGAGAGAGTTAACCAGTTTTTATGAACTCGGTTTTGACGCTGGTTCAAAAGAGACTGAAATGATGACTGAGGGTCTAGAAAATGAAATTACAAATCCATTTCTCCTGAAAGTGTATCAAAAAGGTTTTCGCGAAGGAAGGGATTCGATAAGAAGTACTTTGAAAAGGGAAAAAAATGAAAAAAACTAAATTTGTAACAGCCTGGCTTGTCTTTCTTATCAGCTGTCTCAGTTTGCCATATAGCTTGCTCGGAGCCGAAAATGGTATTCCAAGGATTGAAACAAAAGCGCTGAAATATAAACTTGACCATGGCGAGCCTATGGTACTGGCCAACGCATTAAGTTCTATTGAATTTAAAAACTTGACCATCAAAGGATCGATTAATATTCCTGTCAGCAAGGTTACTGCAGACAATCCATTGATGCCAAAGGACAAAGATCAGTTACTCGTTTTTTTCTGCAAAGGTGTTATTTGTGTTAAAAGCACAGAAGCTGCCAAAAAAGCTATCGATCTTGGTTATACAAACGTTAAAATTTATGATGCAGGACTACCTGATTGGATAAGACATAGATTTCCAGTTACCCGAGCTGTAGATTATCCACATGTTCAGATTCCAAGAATGTATCCACAAGAAGTGTATGAACAACTGGATAAATTGGTATTGCTCGATATTCGAGGTGAAGAATCAAAACAAATAGGGCCAATCAGGCCTGGCGTTGTTATCAACATATCCCTCGACTACTTTGAAGAAGAGTTTAATGTACTGCCTAAGGGTAAAACAATTGTCTTAATCGATATTGCTGGCAAGCAGGTTGATATTTGCGGCAGATTCCTGGTCTATAAAGGTTATGCAAATCTAGTTGCAATGGAAGGCGGGGCTCCCGCCTGGATCAAGATGATCAGGAGAATGGAGAGAAAGAACACTAGTGAAAAGCTGCATGAGTAGGACTTGAGTGATCAGACGGTATTTTTTGTTTACCTTACACACCCGTTGAAGAATTTTATAGCTTCACGGAATCGTAAAAATCTTAACTTTCTTCGTTGCCATGGAATTTCTATTATTTCGACGTACCGTCAAACAGTGAAATTAGAGAAATTTCATGTGCCTTTTACACAATTTATTTTTTAAGTGCCACCTTTGATTTTCTCAGGGCAAGGCTGGTGTTTGCAAAAAAGATCAGCAGAGCACCACACCACCCACTGAGGGAGAGAGGTGGATCGGCCACCAGTATGGGCCCAAGAAGAGCTGCCAGCAGGATTCGGCTCGATGAAATGATGGAACCTTCCACTGCGGTGACATAGAGAAAACCAAAGGTTAGCAGATACTGACCAAGTACCCCAACTGCCGAGCAGCTAAAAAGAAAGAATAATTCTTCACTGTTCGGCAGGAAAATCGAATGGTGGAACAGGATCAGTATCCCAAGTGCGCCGAAGCCGAACATAAAGAGGAGGATAGTCTGGGAATCGTGATGCCTTCTGCTTATGTTAAGGTATATCATCGCCGCCGCCGCAGTGATCCCGGAATTGAGACCCCAGATATTGTTTGCTGCTACTGCAATGTCCCCAGGGGAGAGGATGAGCCAGATACCGGCAAAGGCTGTCGCGACAATAATTACAGCCAGTGCATCACGCTGCTCACGCAGGAAGAACCAGGAAAAAAGTGCTACAAAGAGAGGGTAGGTCATATTCAGGATATTTGCCTCGGCCACCGACCCTGTCTCGATAGCCTTATAGAAGCAGAATACAGCGACAGTGTTAGCTACTGTTCGACCAATAAGGTAGTGGTATTTTCTAGCTTTAAAGCGCTGTCTTCTGATAAGCATCGTTGTACATACCACCAGAAAACCTAATAAGAACCGGCCAAAGACAAAGTATGATGTTGCAATATCTACTCTTGGTTCTGCCCAGCGAATAATCACTGTGGCCAGGTAGAAACAGAAGGTGGAACAAAAAACGGCAAACCAGCCTGCGGCCTGGCGGGAGATGAGTGAAGTCTGAGGAGAAAGTGAGGCCATTCTGTTTTACTGTAACTTGAGCTGTGCCATCATCTTCTTAGCAGGAAGCTTTCTGATAACGTTGCGCAGATGATCGTAGAACTGTTTGGACTCAAAATCTACAAGAATATCAGAAGGTGTAAGATATCTTGCCATAGACAGTCCTTTCAGGGATCTGCACCGGCTGAGTGCAACATAGGTTTGTCCGGTTTCAAATGCACCTTCACCAAGATCAAGGTGTACCCGCTCTATGGTTTTACCCTGGCTCTTATGGATGGTAATGGCCCATGCCGGAACCAGAGGGAACTGGGTGTAGGAGCCAATCTCAGAACGTTCAATTTTGCTATTGCGCGGGTTCCACCCGTAATGGTATTCGATCCATTTTGCTTTCCCCACGTCTACAATTGTATTTGAACCTGCAAGGCTGACAAATATTTTCCTGTCAAGCATTCTTTGAACAGTACCAACGGTTCCACTGATCCATCGTTTTGAGGAGTCATTTCTGGTGAACATCACCTGGGCGCCGATTTTAAGTGTCAATTCCATGGGAGATGGGAACTGCCTGCTTTTAAACCTGCCTGTGGATTCGGCTCTGTATGTTCTGGCTTGAGAGTTTATTTTAGCCAGTTGTCGAATATTTCGGGCATCCACCTCTTTGTTTCTTGGAGAGAGCCATACAGCATCGTTCCCAGGTGTTCGGGTTATTGCGCACTCAGAGTTCAGTTCTGCCAGTGACTGAGATAGCTCGACACCTTCTCTCAGTCTGCTCAACAGGTTGACAAAATGCTGATCTGACTGGCGGTAGGTTTTTGTGAATTCTATAGCGTAATAGGTTGTTTCTTTAAGGCATTTCGCATTGTAGAATTTTGCAGAGCCATAGACCCGTTCAAAAAGTGTGCGGGAGGAATACTTTACAACCGGTGGTAATTGAAACATATCGCCCACCATGATTACAGGAATACCGCCAAAGGGTTTGTTGATCCCTCTGTTTAAACGGAGAAAGCCGCTTACACCGTCCAGAAGGTTGGCGGTGACCATTGAGATCTCATCTATGATCAGCAACCTGGCCTCCTGGATGTCTTCGCGCTTCGGGGCCGACTGGATATCTTTTTTAACGATCCAGCCGGGAGGAAGCTGGCAGAGAGAGTGCAGAGTTTTGCCGCCTATATTTATTGCTGATAGAGCTGTCGGGGCCCCCAGGAGTACCGATCCTTTGAATTCATTCATCGCCCATCTGACAAAGGTACTTTTCCCCGTGCCTGCCCCGCCGGTGACAAAAATGAGAGGGAACTGATGCTCCACCAGCGCCTTTATAAGCCTGAATTCAGGTAGAACATCAATAGACGAGATGTCGAACTCTGATTTGTTGTCGGGAGTCGTGTGGGCTACAATATCGTTGCTGTATGTAAACTCCCTTGGTGTCGGATCCTTTTTTTTATCTACCTGTCCGGTCATTTTGCTGAATACAAAACCGGCGGCTGTGGCCAGGGCTAGCAGGGTGAGTGGTTCCATTGTAAATTTGTCGTTTTCTAAATGCGTTGCAACCAGGATTGCTGTGGTCACAAAATAATCAAGAAATTCTCAACATCTCTTTTGTCTCTTCAACGATCAGGTAGAGCGAAGGCACCAGGGCGAGGGTGATGATTGTCGCAAAGACGATGCCAAAACCAAGTGAAATTGCCATGGGGATGAGAAATCTTGCCTGCCGTGAGGTTTCCAGCATCATTGGAGCAAGGCCGCCAAAGGTGGTAAGGGTTGTAAGGAGAACAGGACGAAAGCGGCGCAGGGCGGCGAGTCTGATTGCATCGAAAGGTAGTGCGCCCTTTATTCTCTGCTTGTTTGCATAATCGATCAGGACCAGGGAATCATTAATGACAATACCCGACAGGGCGACTACACCCATCATACTCATGAGGCTGAGGTTATAGCCCATTAAAAGGTGTCCAAGTACAGCGCCTATCATACCGAAGGGGATAGCCATCATGACTACAACCGGCTGTATATAGCTGCGAAAGGGTATGGCAAGCAGAAAATAGATAGATCCCAGGGTGAAGATAAAACCCTGTCCCAGCTGTTTAAGGCTGTCCTTCCGGTCGGCCTGCCGCCCCCTATAGCCATAGTTTAACCCCGGAAAAGTTTTTGTCAGATCGGGGAGAATAGTACTATTCAGAGCTGCAAGTATTCTGGATGATTGACCTATGGGGTCAACGTTGGCAGAAACCATTACTGTCCGGCGACCATCGCGCCTGCTGATGCTGGTGTATGCACGTCCCTGTCTGACTGTGGCAATTTCACTTAAGGGGACAAAAGTTGATGCGGGGGTGCTGATCAGTAAAGATTCTATATCATATTCACTCATCCTCTGGATTTGGGGCAATCTGACCCTGACCGTCACTTCATCGCTGCCACGCTGCTGACGTAAAGCAATGACACCCTGGAAACTATTGCGTACCTGTCTGCCGACTTCTGTGGTGTTGAGGCCGAGGCTTGCCCCAAGCTCATTTACTTTGAAGTCAAACTGGATCTTGCCCTGAGCATAGCCTTCATCAACGTCCTTGATGGCAGGGAATCGCAGAAGTTGTTCAGCAAGAACTGTGCTGGCTCTGTCCAGCACATCTATATCGCGATGGCTGAGTTCAACAGAGATTGCTGCACCACTTCCAGGGCCTCCTCTGTCGGATTCATAGCGGACCGATTTGATGTCGGCAATGGAGCCAACTTCTTTCCGCCACAGTTTGGTGACTGCCCGGGTGCTCAAAGGGCGTATATCGGGGGAAGTAAGATATGCATTAATCTCAATACTGTTTTCTTCGACAAGAGAGGATATTCCTTCCAGCAGTTGTTTGTCTCCATGACCCTTAGCCACCTTTTCAATACCGTCCAAAAGTTGATCGTGAACGCGATTGATTTCTGAAATGGGACTGCCATAAGGGAGGGTTGCGGTGACAACTGCCCTGTCTGATTCTACCCGGGGCATTAGAATCAAACTGATACGGCCACTTTTGACATAGCCGATTGTTATTAAAAATAGTGCTGCAAGGAGAGAGACGGTAAAAAATTTATAGCGTAGAATCCGATTAAGCACAGGACCGTAACCCTGATTAATGAATTTTAAAGTAAGGTGCCCAAAACTCTGCTGCCATCTGTGTAATAGACGACTAACCGGATTACGTTTGTTCGGTTTGCTATGGGCCAGATGGGAAGGGAGAATCAGAAGTGCTTCAACTAATGAGAGAAGAAATACGGTGATGACTACCAGGGGGATGACGCGCCAGACTTTGCCCATGATGCCGGGAACAAAAGCGAGGGGAAGAAAGGCCGCTATATTGGTAAGGATACTGAAAGTTATAGGGACGGCTACATCCCGACTACCCTGGATGGCTGCATCGATAAAGGACATACCCCGTTGCTGGTATTCGTAGATATTCTCTCCGGCGATTATGGCATCGTCCACAACGATACCAAGGGCAATAATAAAAGCGAACATGGAGATCATATTTATGGAAACATCAATAAACGGCAAAAAGAGGAGGCTGCCCAGAAAGGAGATGGGAATTCCCATGGTCACCCAGAAGGCCAGTTTTAATTCGAGAAAAAAACCAAGCAGGATAAGGACCAGTACCAGGCCGAGAAGCCCGTTCTTCAGTAAAAGCTCCAGTCGTTGTTTGTAAATTTTGGAGCGATCACTGGAGAAGGCCCAGCCAATAGCAGGAGGCAGGTCGGTCTGGATTTCTTCCATGGCTGCGTGGGCTGCTTCAGAGACGGAAATCGGTGTCTGGTCGCCGATTCTGGCAATACGAAGCTGTATACTTTTCATCCTGTTATAGGTTGCAAAACGGGTCGAATCTTCAAATCCTTCACGGACATCCGCAATATCTTCAAGATAGAGAACTGCTCCACTGGAGGTAGTGACTATGGGGATACGACCAAATTCATCCGCCCAGACACGTCTGTCCCGGACTCGAAGTAAAATTTCTCCACCATCTGTCTCAACCTTGCCTCCAGGAATCTCAATCGATCTTATTTTGATGATTTCGGCTACTTCGGCAAGAGTAAGATTATGCATACGCAGTTTTTCAATCGGTACGGCAACTGTAATTTCATGATCTCTGGAACCACGCAGTTCGATCTGGGTAATATCTTTATTCTGAAGCAGTTTGTCCCGCACCTGTCTGGCCGTTTGCAAAAGAGCGCGTTCGGGAACATTGCCAAAAATATTGAGGCGGATTACCTGCCTTTTTCGAGTCACCAGAGATATGACAGGATTTTCAGCATCTACAGGGAATGTACTGATACTGTCTATTTCCTGCTGAATATCTTGAAGTACCTTTTGCGGTTTGACATCTTTGAGCAGTTCGGATCTGACGCGTGCACTCCCTTCCCGGGCTGTGGCCGTCATTTCTTTTATACCTTCGATGCCCTGGATCGCTTCTTCGATGGCAAGAATGATCCCCTGTTCAACTTCCTCAGGGCCGGCGCCGGGATAGGGTACTGTAATATTTATGATATCAAGTTCAAATGCCGGGAAGACTTCCTGTTTGATCTTTGAAGACATCAGAAATCCTCCAAGCAACAGCATTATCATCAACAGGTTTGGAGTGACCCTGTTGTACACCATCCATGCTATTAGTCCTTTTTCCCGGGCGGAGGGTTCGGTCACTGTTTTGTCTCCATACGGCTGCCTTTTTTTCTGTAGGGACCCTCAAGGGTATCTGAATGATCTCTACTCTCCGGAGACTGTCGTAATTTTACGGCTGTTCCTTTCACAGGCGCAGAGAGCGGAGAGGTGATAAATCTTTCACCTTCAAGGATGCCGGAGGTGATAAAAACGTAGTCCCTGTTTTTAAAGGTAATGTCAACTTTGCGAGTTGTTAGAGTGTTGTTTTCAGAAAAAATCCAGAGAGTATCTGAATCATGAATATGGGTTCTTTTGACGGCAACCGCCGATTCAAGCTGAATCCCTTCAATTTCCGCTTTGACATATGATCCGATGAGGAGTTTGGGTTTACCTGTATTTTCCGCAAGCATGCAGAGTGGGTCGTGGATTGACACATAGAGCACGGCCATTCTTCCCTGTCCCTCAAGATCCGGGGCGAGACGGAGTACCTTTCCTTGTCTTATTCCCTGGTTTTTACGGTTTTCGTGAACTA
>DEIL01000260.1:2396-3040 GCA_002352445.1 Desulfobulbaceae bacterium UBA2775 | reverse complement strand
GCGAGCGGTTTTGCAATCAGGCCGCTGGCCTGAAAGGTGAAATCTCCCTCCGCCAGGCGATCAAAAGCGGTCAAAATTTCATTTTTGAGACTATCAGCAAACCGATCCATGTCTCCGGCCAGTTGGCCGATTTCATCGCCCTGATTCATGTTCAGGCGTTGGTCGAGGTCACCGTTGCCCATTCCAGCAACCATCTGTACAACTGCACGTAATGGTCGAACTATTTTTCGGTTGATCAACAACCAGATAAGAAAGGTAACAATCAGAACCACGATGCCGCCGATATAGAGAAAGGTGGTTAATCTCACCACTTTTTTCTGCGATTGTGCTGCATACATGCCGACCGCTTTGTTCATCTCCTGTAGTAAGGGAACGTTGTCTGTCAGAATTTTTTCAGCAGCTTGGGTTATCGCTTCGCTATTATTGCCGGAGGTGAGGATAATCTGCACCTGTGTGGAAAAATTATTCCAGAGGGACTCAACTTTGCGCAACTGGGTAAGAATTTTCGCGTTGCTGGTTGGCGGGAGATGCATACTGCTGTTGCCGTTAATCAGACCATTGAGTGAACTGTCAAACAGGTCATGGGTTTCTTTTAAAGAGGTGCGACTTTTTCCAACCGCTAAACCCGCTTTGATGGTCATTGC
>DEIL01000260.1:0-2213 GCA_002352445.1 Desulfobulbaceae bacterium UBA2775 | reverse complement strand
TTTTGGCTGGGACATAGAAATACTCCATATTTATAGATAATTAACTATAGAACATGAAGTATATCTTATCTTGTTGGGGCTAAATGTCAATACTTTTTAATAATAAAAAACATATATTTGTGTGGGAACGTTCTCTGTTTCTTTAGGATTGATAGCTGATTCTTCCCGAAACGGCAGCCTCGACTTTAAATTTTGCCAGCATATCTTGCATTCGGGTTGTTTCTGCAGAGAGCTGTTCGGCAATGGCTGCACTTTGTTCTGCGCTGGATGTTGCTTGCTGATTAACATGTTCCAGTTGGGTCAAGCCCTCATTAACCTGATCAATTCCCTGTGATTGTTCTTGACTGGCTGCAGCGATTTCCTCAACCAGATCGGAAACCTTGTTTACTCCTGTAACAATTTTAGCCAATGCCCCAGCTGTTTGTTCCGCAATTTGGGCACCATTCTCTGTTTTTTGTGCCGAACCTTCAATCAGGGCTGTTGTTTCCTGGGCAGCTTTGGCGCTGCGAGCCGCCAAATTTCTAACTTCTTCAGCAACGACGGCAAAGCCTTTACCATGCTGACCCGCTCTTGCTGCTTCAACTGCTGCATTTAGTGCCAGCAAGTTGGTCTGGAAGGCAATTTCATCAATAACTTTGATGATCTTACTGATATTTTGTCCGGATTCCTTAATATCATCCATGGCTCGAACCATCCCCTGCATTTGTTGATTGCCAAGCTCAGCAGCGTCTTTTGCTTCTGTAGAGAGGTGGTTTGCAGTTGTTGCATTGCTTGCATTGTTACTGGTTTGCTCATTCATCTGCACCATTGATGCTGAAATTTCTTCCAGCGCTGCAGCCTGCTGGGTTGCCCCATTGGCAAGAGAAGAACTGGTTTCTGCTACAAGTCTGGTATCGTTAGAAATTTGCACGCTGGCACTTTGAACTGTTGCCATGACATTGGTGAGACCGGTATTGGCTTCGGCCAGGGGTTTTGCGATCAGGCCAGCTGCTTTAAAGGTGAAATCACCAGAAGCCAAGTGCTGGAAGGCTGAAAGAACCTCTTTTTTAAGCGTATCGGCAAAATGATTAAAACTGTCGGCCAATTGTCCTATTTCATCACGTCGCTGAATATTGAGCCGTGCGTCAAGGTTTCCGCCATTCAGTTCTTGAAATTTCTCAGCAGTTTCAAAAATTGGCTTGATGATATTTTTTCTGACAATAAAGAAAAAAACTAACAGTCCCAGAATGCTTAAGGCAGTTAATGCGATCAGAATTGTTTTTGTTCCGCTGATATTGCCAGTAATGGCTGTCTCTCCCAGTTTGACCTGTTGTGATAATTTTGTTTCCAGATCGGAGAACGCTTTCAATGCAGGGCCATCACTGATTTTTACCAGTTTATCAATATCTTTTGGTGCCAGACCTTCAGCCCATTTTCCGGCAGCCATCTGCAGGTTTGTAGCATACAGGGTATAAGTCTTCCCAATTGTCTCCAATTGTTCCAGTTCTTCTGAAGTTGTTTCTAAGGATTGATATTCCTTTATAGCCGCTTTGGCTTTTTGGTAGGCAGCATCAAATCGGGACAAATATTTATCCTGACCTCGTAGTACATAATTTTTGAAAAGGTGGATTGCCCCACCGTAACCAAAGTCCGACTTTAATTGAGAAACAAGTTGTTGCTTGTGGGATGTTTCCTGCGCGAAAGTTGTCCATTGCTGGTTGATCTGATTCAGGCGGCTATAGAGAAATACGCTTGAGAGTATGGCTAGAATTGTGATGAACAGAAATAAAACCAACATTTTTTGCGAGAGTGAAGATGTCTTGGTTGGACGTTGAACTGCTGTATTCATAGTAGCTCCAAAGGTTCCCACAGTGAAAAGGGCTTTATGTCAAAGTTATGAAGGTTAATTATTTGGACATATAATGCTTTTTAAGTAAAAAATGTCAATTGAAAAATACCAATAATGTATATTCGAATAATGATTTTGTTGGGATTGGTTTTTGGTAGCTGATGATGCGGGTCTTTCGGAATATAACTGTGATATCTGCTATTCAATAAAAAAGGGTCACCCTTGTTTGGTGACCCTTCTATTGCATAATTTTCAGTATTTTCTCGCCTTAGACGGTCAATTCCATCCCCCAAATACCGCAGGGGCACATTCCTGCACAGATTCCACAGCCAATACAGTATTGGTCATCTGAAATATATTCAAAACCGCCATCTTCCTTGTCTTC
>DEIL01000119.1 GCA_002352445.1 Desulfobulbaceae bacterium UBA2775 | reverse complement strand
CCCAAATTCTTCGTTATTTCAAAAAACCATGCTCGCAGGTAAGCGTAGACTCCGATATTAACTATATGGCTGTGCTAATTTTTTTGAAATGGTTCGTTTTTGAGCAGATAAGCGAGGTACGAGACTTCGAAATGCCTATTCTCGGAAAGTCTCCTGGAGTTATTACAATTTTTCAGAATGATTATGGTGCTTTCCGTTCCATAATCGTTTATCCAAACATTTAATTGGAGGAGTAGATATGTCATCAGAGGTTAAAGAGAGTGTGCCTTTAGAAGTTGAAATAAGCAGTTCCGATGCAGCAAAACAAAAATATGACCTCATCTATGGACTAGATGATAAACCGGCACCCGCGCAGGCTATATACGGTGCCCTGCAGCATCTCCTGGCAATGTTCGTGGGGATCATTACACCCGCTATCATTATTTCCGGAGTACTGGGGCTGTCTGTCGAATACAGCAGCTTCCTGATCAGCATGGCACTTTTTGCCTCAGGAGTGGGTACCTTCATTCAGGTCAGTCGCTTCGGTCCTTTAGGATCCGGCCTCCTGTCCATTCAGGGAGTGAGCTTCACCTTTATCAGCACCATTATCGTTATCGGTTTGAGTGTTAAAAAAGGTGGCGGTTCCATTGAAACAGCCATGGCTACAATCTTTGGCTGCACGTTTTTAGGCTCATTTTTTACGATGGCTGCCAGCCGAGCACTCCCATATTTACAGAGAATAATTACTCCTGTTGTTAGTGGTGTGGTTGTACTCCTTATCGGCCTAACTCTCATCCAAGTGGGTATGGTTGATTTCTGCGGTGGTTTTGCAACCAAAGGTACCCCCGATTTTGGATCGCTTGAAAACGTTGGGTTAGGAGCTCTGGTTATGACCATTATTATCTTCCTTAACAGGTCAAACAAACCTCTTTTGCGAATGGGATCGGTAGTAATCGGTCTTATGGTTGGTTACATTGTTGCTGCTTTTATGGGAAAAATTGATTTCAGTCAGCTGAAAGGAATTACACTTTTTTCTCTGCCCGTACCGTTTAAATTCGGGTTTTTTCAGTTCGATTTTAGCATGATGTTCACTGTTGGCATCATCTACCTGCTCATTGTCATGGAAGCCATCGGTGACTTGACCGCTACATCTATGCTTTCAGGGCAACCTGTTGAAGGTGAAATATACGTCAAACGCATATCAGGGGGCATCCTGGCAGATGGGTTCAACTCCGCCATTGCTGCTGTATTTTCTGCTTTTCCTCTTGCCACTTTCAGTCAGAATAATGGCGTTATCCAAATGACCGGTGTGGCTTCCCGCCACGTTGGTAAATATATTGCAGGAATCATGATTTTACTTAGCATCTTCCCTGTACTTGGTGGTGTAATTTCAATCATCCCAAAGCCGGTTCTAGGTGGAGCCACTTTGATTCTTTTTGCCATGGTTGCTTCTGCGGGAGTTCGCATTATTACATCTAGGCCACTTGGCCGCCAGGAAATGCTGGTTTTAGCGATTTCTCTTGGTTCCGGCCTTGGCGCTCATTTTGTTCCTGAAGTTTTTTCCAACATGCCAAAAATCGTCCAGGATATTGGACACTCTTCGATCGCAGTGGGTGGTATGTCTGCTATTTTAGCTACTCTTGTTTTGACCTTTGGCGAAGTGGGAGAGGAAGAAGGTGATTTAGGAGAAAAAGAGAAATCGGTTGAGGTTAGAGAATCGGTTGAGAGTTAATTAGCCCTCTTGGGCGTCAATAAGTGGTGAATTTAATGAGTAAAGACTTAGGTGTTTCAACAATACTATATCCGACTGACCTTGGCGACCAGGCCAAACCTGTTTTCAAGCATGCCATTGCCTTGGCTAAACAATATGATGCAAAAATAGTCATGCTCCATGTAGTTGAGCCGATGAGCGATACCGCGATGGCTTTTATCAGTTTGTCTGTTTCTAAAAATGTGTCCGATAAAGTCCAAAAAGCAACAATGCAGGAAATCCTTGATAACATGAAGGTGCAGTTGAAAAAAACCTACGCTGATGAGCATAATGATAAAGAAGGTTTTTCACCTGTTAAAGAGTTTATTGTTGTTGGCGGTAAGCCGAGTGAGGAAATATTAAGGGTTGCAGAGGAAGATAACGTCGACATGATTGTTATGGGTAAATCAACAAGAAAAGTCCGTGGTATCCGAGTTATGGGGTCGACTGCCAGACGGGTGAGCCGGATGTCCAGTGTTCCGGTTCTTATTGTTCCAAATTATTAACCCAACCGGGACTGATATGAGTGGCAGGTATTGAGGAGCAGGGTGCCGAGGTACCAGTACAATTCACAGACAAATTCAAATAGTACTTAAGGAAATTATGATTGACTTAACGATAAATAAAGAAACATTAGAAAAAAACATAGAATACTGCAGAGAAAAAAAGATATCTCTACCTACCTTTGCGATGATGAAGGATCCGGGCAAGATACCTTCGGCAATAAAGGATCAGCTAAGTAATATTGGCTTGTGGGATCTTCATTCTGCCAACCTCTACAGGATATCCTGGAACAACGATCAAAAAGATTCCGGAGGTCTCTTTGGCGGGGTAAACCACTTTGTCCTTCCTCCTGAACTTACCGGATGTCGCGCCAATATCATTATGATATCGGGACGATGGTTCCCCACCGGAGCCCACAAGGTTGGCGCGACCTACGGTTGTCTGGCTCCCGGGCTGGTGACTGGACAATTTGATCCCCAGAAAACAAAAGCTGTCTGGCCTTCCACTGGAAATTACTGCAGGGGCGGTGCCTATATTTCACATCTTCTTGCCTCTCAGGCTATAGCGATTCTCCCCGAAGAAATGTCCAGAGAGCGCTTTGAATGGCTCAACAAAATTGCGGGACAGGTTATCGCAACTCCCGGCTGTGAATCAAATGTCAAAGAGATCTTTGATAAATGTTGGGAGTTGAGAAATTCCGGAGAAGATCTTCAGATTTTTAATCAGTTTGACGAACTTGGTAATCCGCTCTGGCATTACACGGTCACTGGAAGTGCCATTGAGGAACTCTTAAAACAATACCTCACCGGAAATAAAAAATTTGCTGGTTATATCTCTTCCTCCGGTTCCGGCGGTACTCTGGCGGCAGGTTCCTATCTTAAAGAGCAGTTCCCCTACTCAAAAATAGCAGCCGCAGAGGCCCTGCAGTGCCCGACCCTTCTTCAGAACGGCTTCGGGGGGCACAGGATTGAAGGAATCGGTGATAAACATGTTCCCTGGGTCCATGACTGCAAGGAAACCGATTTTGTCGTTGCTGTGGATGATGAAGCTGCAATGAGGCTCCTGCGACTCTTCAACGAAAGTATAGGCCGTGAAGCGTTGGTTGCCAGTGGTGTTGATTCTGATCTAGTCAGTAAACTTGATCTCCTCGGTATCTCCGGAATTGGTAATATGATAGCTGCAATAAAATTCGCTAAATACAATGAGCTCACCGAAGATGACTATGTTGTAAGTATTGCGACGGACTCCATGCAACTCTATGGTTCCAGGCTTGATGAGCTTACCGAGGAGAGGGGGAGCTACACCGAAAGTGATTCCTTCCGTGATCTCCAGTTGTTGGATTCCATCGGTATTGATAATATGAAGGAACTCAGCTACTACGATAGAAAAGCGATCCACAACCTTAAGTATTACACCTGGATCGAGCAGCAGGCCAAAGATGTGGAAGAGCTCAACGCTCAGTGGTATGACCATGACAACTACTGGACCGACACCTTTAACCAGGTTGATAAAATTGATGAACTGATCACGGAGTTTAATGCTAAGGTGGGAATTATCTAGGAGCCTGTCCGAGAATATATTTCTCCCCAACTCTTCGTTATTTTCATAAAAATAATACTCGCAATATTAACTATATGGCTGCGCTTATTTTTTCGAAAAACCTCGATTTGAGAAAAAAATACTTATTCTCGGACAACCTCCTAAGTTGAAAAGAAAGTTATCAGTTTTCAGTGTGCAGTAATCAGCTACTGAAAACTGGTAACTGATAACTAACAAAAGGTTAAAAATAATGTCAAATAATTTATTAAACACCGACCCCGAAATTGCCGCCATCATTGAAAAAGAAGCTGAGCGGCAGGAAAACGGGATCGAACTCATCGCATCGGAAAATGTTGCCAGCCGGGCCGTGATGGAGGCCCAGGGAAGTGTCCTGACTAACAAATACGCTGAAGGATACCCTTCAAAACGGTACTATGGCGGATGCACCTTTGCCGATGCTGCGGAAAATCTTGCCATTGAACGGGCAAAAACACTTTTTAATGCCGATTATGCCAATGTCCAGCCTCATTCGGGCTCCGGGGCCAATATGGCTGCCCTTATGGCCATGGTAGAACCGGGTGATATGATTCTTGGAATGGATCTGGCGCACGGTGGGCACCTGACCCATGGAAGTCCGGTGAGCTTTTCCGGCAAACTCTATAATTTTGTTCACTACGGGGTCTCTCAGTCGACCGGCACCATCGATTACGATCAGGTGGCAAAACTTGCAAAAGAACATAAACCAAAACTAATCATTGCCGGAGCAAGTGCCTATCCGAGAATCATAGATTTCAACTATTTTGCAGAAGTCGCCGAGTCCTGTAAGGCCCTCTTGATGGTTGATATGGCCCATATCGCCGGTCTTGTTGCAACCGGGTTACACCCCTCTCCTGTCCCGGTTGCGGACATTGTGACATCCACCACCCATAAAACCCTGAGGGGGCCAAGAGGCGGCCTGATCCTGGCTAAATCAGAATTCGGTCAAAAACTCAACAGTACTATTTTCCCTGGGATCCAGGGCGGACCACTTATGCATGTAATCGCAGCTAAGGCCGTCGCTTTCAAAGAGGCTCTTTCAGATACTTTTGCTGAATATCAGAGAGATGTGGTGGGCAATGCCAAGACTATGGCCAGGGTTCTAACAGAAAATGGCGTGGATCTTATTTCGGGCGGTACCGACAACCACATGATGCTGGCTGATCTCACTTCTCTTGATATTACAGGGAAAGCCGCTGAAGAGCTCCTTGGTCAAGCGGGTATCACCGTTAACAAAAATTCAATCCCCTTTGAGACGAGAAGCCCCTTCGTGACCAGCGGTATTCGCATTGGTACTCCGGCAATAACGGCCAGGGGAATGAAGGCGGATCAGGCAGAAATCATAGCTAATCTGATTACAGGATTACTGAAAAATCCGAACAGCGAAGAGAAACTGGCCGGTGCAAAAATGAGTATTGCTGAACTCTGTAAAGATTTTCCATTATACAAATGATAAGTCAGAATACTGACATTCGAGACATAGCATCCCTTACCGGAAAAGAAGTGGCACAGCTGAATTTTATCAGAGATTCACAGACGTACTACTTCAGAAAGCACAATCGGCAGGGGATGAGATCTCATATCTTTGAAGTTCTCACAGTCGAAGACCTGCTGAAAGAGACGAATGGAGAGATTATCGACGGTATTCGCTGGTACCCGAGAGCTGTGCCCAGATATATGCTTAGAATTTTGCGGACCCGGTTCACCTCGCTTGAGCAGATTCTGGATGAGATTAAAAGGTACACCCTGGTTCTCAAATTCCTGGGACCTGAGCTTATTGCCATCTCTAATGAATTCATCGTTGAGTACACTGGAACGGGAAAAAGTGAAATTGTACTTTGCGGATTTCAGGAATATGTCCAGGGAGCGATCCTCGACCCATGGGGACTTGTCGGCCAGGCCCCCTTTGACACCTTTTGCCAAACCAGGTTCTCCAGCGACAAGGTTGGCAAAAAAAGAATTGCAGCGGGATTAGAATCTATTGCAGCTTTTGTAAGGCGAATGCGAAAGATGATCACCGAATCAGGTTACGTCACTGACCTTGCCGGTAACGGCAACCTGGTTCTGACCGGTAAAGGAAAAATCAAGCTTGTTGATATCAACAACATCGTCAAGGTTTCTATGGACGATACCATTCTACTAGACGATAAAGGGTATCCTTCATGTGATAAATCGATTGAGGTTCTGTATATTCTGGAAGAGAAGATTTTGAAAACCCAAAACCTTTCTGGTGATCCCCTGTATAAGCACTTCCTTTCAGCCGCCAGAAAGAAAAGGGTAAACAGTCTTGAAAAGGAATTTTTTGAAAATCTTTCAGAACAGAGTCCGGGAGGATTATATGGGGCCAATTGACTGGAGTAAAATCATCATCGGAATCAAGGGTGGAGGAGAGATGGCTTCCGGAGTTGCTGTTCGCCTCAAACGAGCTGGATTTTCCAGAATCTTTATGATGGAGATCGATCACCCTTTAGCCGTAAGGCGCGCCGTCTCCTTTTGTGAGGCGATCCATGATACCAAGGCCATCGTCGAGGGGATTGAGGCTGTCCGGACCCGGCATAAAGATGATATACTGGCTGCCTGGCACAGGGGACAGCTTGCAGTTCTGGCCGATCCTGGATGGTCTATTCTGAAAGAGATGCAGGCCCAGGTATTGATTGATGCCACCATCGCCAAAAGAAATCTCGGCACAACCATAGAAGATGCTCCTCTGGTTGTTGGTTTGGGACCCGGATTTACGGCGTCAGTTGATGTGCATAGGGTGATTGAGACAATGCGGGGGCATGATCTAGGCCGTGTTATTGAAAAAGGTTCAGCCCAACCAAATACCGGTGTCCCCGGCAACATAGGTGGACATACGGTGGATAGAGTTTTACGTGCGCCTGCAAGCGGAGTATTTCACTCGGAACGTAAAATCACAGATAAGGTCAGGGCAGGCGATGTTGTCTGCAGCGTAGCAGGAAATGATGTTGTCTCAAAAATTGATGGTGTTATCAGAGGGTTGATACGTGAAGGGAATCTCGTGCATGAGGGTCTTAAGATCGGTGACATCGACCCCAGGGGGTGTGTGGAGTATTGCTCTACCGTGTCGGAGAAATCCCGTGCCATCGGAGGATCGGTGCTGGAAGCCATTTTAGCGGCATCCTGTGGTGTGGGAGAAAAAAGTTTCAGATGAATATCCAGGATGCCTTGTCTATTGGCGACAAGGGCGTAATCAGTCTTGTGGGAGCAGGTGGCAAGACTTCTCTAATGTACTCTCTTGCCCGGGAACTTGTATCCACCGGCAAAAGGGTATTGACCACTACCACCACAAAGATTTTCGTGCCCACCCTCGAGGAATCACCTGTCACCATTGTATCCAAAGTTGCTGAAGAAATTGTTGCAAAGGCAAAAGCCCTGCTTAACAAATACCCTCACCTGACCGTAGGCACTGAATACCTGCTAAACCGGCACAAACTCAACGGCTTGGAAGTTCCTGTTATAGAACACATCATGCAGTCGAATCTCTTTGATTTCATCATTATTGAGGCGGATGGAGCAGCTGGGAGATCCCTTAAAGCCTGCGCTCCTCATGAGCCTGTCGTGCCGTTGTTTTCAGATTGTGTAGTAGCCCTTATGGGTCTCGATGTGGTGGCAAAACCGCTTACGGAAGAGTGGGTTTTCAGATCCTCCATTTTTTCACGCATTACGGGATTAGAACTTATGCAGAGTGTCACTGAATCAGCTATTGCCTCGGCAATACTCCACGATATGTCATCCATCCCATGCTCAAGACAAGAGTGTGTAAAAATTGCCTTCCTCAACAAGGCAGATAATTTAAAGGCACTGTCTGCAGG